>JAJDAI010000894.1 GCA_029261955.1 Deltaproteobacteria bacterium
CCGCCCTGGCCATCGCCCACGCCCGCTGCGCCCTGGGCCTGACCCTGTGCAACGACCTCCGCGCGGCCTTCGGGGAGGGGCTGAAGGCCGAGGCACTGGCCGGGGAGATCGACGATCCGGACGCCCAGGCCATCGCCTGGATGGCCTTGGGGCACACCCTCTTCCTCAGCGGGCAGCTGGCCGAAGCCGAACGCTGGCTGACCCGCGCGGCCGAGCACGAGGCCGCCGCGCCGGGGCTGCGCGCGCACGCCCGCACCAACGTCGCCGCCGCCCTCCGCGCGGCGGGGGCCCTGACCGAAGCGACCGAGGCCTTCGACGCGCTGATGCAGTTCCGGGGCTCCGTCGAGCCGCAGCGCTGGGTCGCGACCCTGATCAACGCCGCCAGCTGCTGGCACCAGGTGGGCCGGCCCCAGGACGCGCTCGAGGCGCTGCTGGAGGCCCGGTCCCTTCTGCGCGAGGGGGAGCGCGTCGACCTGCACGCCTGGGTGGACGCCATCGAGTCCTGGACCCAGGCGAAGCTCGGCGACATGCCGCGCGCCGCGCGCTGCGCCCTGGCTGCGCTCGCGCCCGAGCGGGAGCCCAGCGTCGACCTGCGCAGCAGCGCCGCCCGGGCCTTGGCGCAGGCGGCGGAGGGGCTGCCGGAATTCGCCGGGCAGGCCCGTCAGGAGCTGCTGGCGGCGGTGGGGGTGGCCGAGGCGGCGGGGGCCCGGCGGCAGGCGATCGACCTCCGCCTGACGCTGGGGAACTTCGCGGAGCGGCGCGAGGACCTGGTCGCTGCGGTCGAACACCTGCACGCGGCGCGCAACCTGGAGGGGGAGCTCACGGCGGACGGTCTGCGCCTGCAGCTGGAGCAGGAGGAGCTGCGGATCGAGCTGGCCCGCATGCAGATCGAAGCGGACGGCCTGCGCATCCACCGGGAAGAGCTGCGCCTCGCCAACCAGGCGCTGGCCGCCGCGGACGCGGCCCGGGCGCGCCTGCTCCGCACGCTGGCCCACGATCTGCGCAACCCGCTGCAGAGCATCTTCGCCTCGGCCGAGCTGCTGGAGCCCAGCGATCCTCGCGCGGTGCGAAAGCACCTCGTCGACCTGATGGCCGCCGCGGAGCGCATGGCCAGCCTCTTGGAGGGGGCCTTGCGCCCGGAAGCGGCGGCGACCCTGCCGCCCGTCGACGCGGTGGCCGTGGCGCGCTCGTCCGTCTCCGCCTTCCTCGGGCTCGCCAGCCGCAAGGGGCAGCGCATCGAGCTGGAGGGCGCGGGCGACGCCGTGCTGAACGCCGACCCCGACGCCCTCGGCCGCGTCCTCGACAACCTGCTCTCCAACGCCCTGAAGTTCTCCGCCGCCGGCGCGACCACCCGGGTCGAGATCTGCGCGAACGACGCGCGCGTCGACCTGTGGGTGCGCGACGAGGGGCCTGGCTTCCCCGAGCTCGACGCCGCCGACGGGCTGCTCCTGGGCCGACAGCTCGCCACCCGGGCCACGGGCGGCGAGGCGAGCTGGGGACTCGGCCTGCACGCCGTCTACCTGCTGGTCGCGGAGCAGGGCGGCGTGCTCGCCCTGGGCAACCGGCCCGAGGGCGGCGCGGTCGTGAGGGTGTCCCTGCCTCGGTGATCGCCCCCCCCCTGCCAGCGCGCCATCGAGGCGAGTAGGCTTCGCCGCGCAGACGACGCGGACCTCTCCCGCCCCGAGAAGCCCGCCCATCCCTGGAGCCGCCATGACCTGGATCGCCTTCGCCTTCAACGGCGTCTACGGAGTCGCCCTCGGCGTGCTCATCCTCAGCTGGTACCTCACCCCGGTGCTGCTGAACCTGTTCGTCCAGAACTACAGCCTGGGCAACCACGGCAAGGTCTGGGCCGACTGGCACGCCATCGGCTGCCTCTTCGTGGGCGTGACGAACCTGTGCGCCTGGCAGCTGGACTACAACGACGTCGCCCTGCGCGGGGTCGCCTGGTCCTCCGCCGCGATCTACGCGATCTGGTCGATCCAGAACACGGCGCTGTGCCTGTCGAAGTCCGATCCGCCGCGCTTCCGGCCCTTCATGTGGCTGCACGCGAGCTTCTGCGCGCTGGGCGCGGGCCTCGCCGTCTGGGCCGCCACGGCGGTCTGAGCCGGGCGCCGTCACCAACCTGAGTCGAGTCCCGCGGCACGGTGAACCCCTGCGGCCTCAGCCCTCGCTCAACTCCACCACCGCGTCGACGCCGACGGGCCCGTAGGTCTGGGGCCCGCTGACCGGCCACACGACCTCGATCGCCTCGACCTCCTCATCACCGAACCCGAAGAGCATCAGGGGGGAGCTGCTCGAGTGCACCGACGAGCTGCCCACCGACAGTTCGCGGGTCTGCGACAGCCCACCCGCGAACACCGTGACCCGGGCACCGGCCGGCGTGCGTGACGAGCTCGTGCCACGCAGCGACAGGCCCAGCCACGAGGCTGCGGGGCAGCGGTTGCGGTAGAGCTCGAAGCCCGTCGGTCCGTGGAAGGCCAGGTCCTCGCAGCCGTCGCCGTCGAAATCGAGGCGGGCCACGCCGCGCGTGTCGTGCTCGACATCGAA
>JAJDAI010000895.1 GCA_029261955.1 Deltaproteobacteria bacterium
TCCCTGCGTGCGTCCGCTCCTCTTCCGCTTGATGGCCGTCGCCCTCGGGGTTCTCGTGGCGCTGGTTGCGGCGTCGGAGGTGTCGTGGCGGCTGGGACGGCACCTGCGGGCGGACGAGCTCGTCCTGTCCCGGCAGGCTCGGTTCGAGGCCGGGGGCGCGCTGAAGATCCTCTTCGTCGGGGACTCCTACACCGCGGGGGAGCTGTCCGAGTCGGGGCAGGGCTACTGGGCCTGGCTTCCCGAGACGCTGTCCGGGCGCCGGCTCCAGGCCCGCTCCATCGCGCTGGCCGGCACCCCGAGCGCCGTGCACCGCGCGCAGCTGGCGGCCTGGCTGGAGGAGTCGGGGCAGCAGCCCGAGTTCGTCATGCTGATCAGCGGCGCCAACAACCTGAAGTCGCTGGATCTGCGCCAGGCCTTCCTCGCGGATGCCCGGAACGAGGCTCCGGACGGCATGCGCTCGCTCTACCGCTCCCGGCGCGCCCTCACGGGGCTGGCCCGGATGGTCGGGCGCGGCTTGCGACTCGACGGTCCGGCAGCCAACGCCCTGCCGACCGGCGATCCGACCTGGCTGGCCTGGAAGCCCTGGCAGGAGCACGTCCAGGAGCACACCCACGCCGAGCTCCTCGCTTTTGCGGAGCTGGCCCGGCAGCACGGCGTCGAGCCGCTCTTCGGCACCTACCACGTCGACGCGCAGAACCCCGCCATCGCCCGCGCGGCGCACAAAGCCCGCGTCGCCCTCTTCGACACCTCGGCCTTCCCGAAGCCGACGATGGAGCACCTGTCCGAGGACGGCTGGCACCGCAACGACGCAGGCAACCGCTGGCTCGCCGAGCAGTGGGCCGGCTGGTTCGAGGCCCACATCACCCCGTGACTCAGTCGCTGAAGCCGACCGCGTCGCGCAGCTCGATGAGCCGCTTCTTCGCCTTGTCCCAGGCTTTTCGATCGCGGTACCCGAAGCGCTTGTTCGAGTGGACGATCGTGAAGGGGTAGCCGCCGAGCCCGCAGAAGCAGAGCTCGAAGACGTTCTTCACGTGGTCGTCGTAGACGTAGAAGCCGCCGGGCGCCGTGGTGTCGAAGGCCACCTCCACCAGCCCGCGCTCGACCATCGCCGAGTTCACGATCCACTCGCCCCGCTCCACGCCCTTGCTGCCGACGTCGGGGAAGTCCTGCCAGAGGAAGTCCCAGTTCTTCCGCCCGCCGGGGACGACGCAGGTGTCCTCGATGTCGCCGTCGGCGTTCCTCCGGAGGAGGTAGGCCAGCCGGGCGCTGCCGAAGCGGGCGTCCAGGTCGATCTGCCAGTGCTCGGCTCGCTTCTCCCGGTTCTCGGCCAGCCGCCTCGACGCGATGCGGGTGACGGTGCCGTTCCAGACCTCGGCCTGGGCGTCGGTGTCGGCGTTGATGTTCTGGCCCTGGCGGATGCCGATGGCGAGCAGCTCGTCGAAGACCCGCGGGTCGTCGCGCTTCATCTCGCGGGACAGGGTGACGGTGAGCGGCGTCACCATCGGCAGGTGCACGTCCTCGTTCGGCTGGCGCAGGGGCTGCCAGGTCCCGTCCCGCTCACTCCACTGCTCCATCTCGGCCGCGATGCGCATCTTCGCTGGCTCGAAGTACACGCGGTACATCTGCCGCTTCTGCGGATCCTGGAGGTGCGTGCCCAGCAGGAAACGCTCGCCGTCCCCACTCAAGTCGACGCTCGTCTGCTCGGTCACCTCGGAGAGGTAGCCCGTAGCCGCGTCGAAGCGGTGCAGTTTGACCTGCGCTTGCAGCGTCGCGCCGCTGACGTCGATGAGGTTGTAGTCGCCCTCGACGGTCTTGAGGAAGCGGGGGTTGGCCTCGAAGGTCAGGGCCTCTGCATCGGGCAGGTTCCGCATGAAGACCGTGTCGATGTCCGTCTCATCGCCGTCGACCGTGATCTTCGTGACGACGAAGGAGTCCTGCCGCCCCGTCAGCGGCCAGCGGAAGCTCTTGCCCTGACCCGGACCCTGGAACTGAAGCCGATCGGGCCGGCTGTCGTTGCGCGCCCCACCGAAGCGCGTGATGCCGCGGCTCATCCGGTCGCCTCCGTCGAGCGTCTGGTAGAGCGACCCCAGCTCCAACACCGACGTGAACGCCTCCAGCAGGAGATCGCGCGTGAAGACCACCTGCTCGGCGGTGTCGCTGCGCCACTCGGTCACGCTCGGCGGCGCCCCGGTGAGCGTGATGCCCAGCTGCTCCTGGAGCGCCTTGATGTCGCAGTGCCCGGCCCAGCTGACCCAGCCGATGTCCTGCTCCGCGACCCAGCCGTTCTCGTCCCAGTCGAAGCGCACGCCGGCCCGCAGGTTCACGTCGTGGGGAGCGCGTCGGAAGCTCAGCTGCCCCGCCTCACGGCCGATGCGCCGAAGGTCCTTGGAATCCACCTCCACCGGCTCGTGGTCCTGCGTGTGGAGCGCGCCCTCCGCCCGGTACAAATAGGCCCCGGCGAGGGGATGCTCGGCGCTCGGCTTGATGCGGATGAGCTCGTACGCGGGCTGGAGTGAGTCGATGCTGCGCTCGGTCTCGGACGCGATGTTCCGCGTCTCCCGGCAGACGAGGAAGCCGCCGAGGCTCTGCTCGATGTTCGTCTCGTTGATGCCCTTGTTCGCGTACTTGTGCCGCATGAGGTGGTCGAGGTGCGCCTGGGCCTGCTTCCGCTGGCGGCGGACCGACTCGCGCTGCTCCGCGGGCTGGATGGCGTGGGCCTCGGTGACGCGAGGCTGCTCCATGGCCAGGGCTTCCAACTCTTCGAGTCGCTTGACGTACATTTCCATAGACTCCCGACGCG
>JAJDAI010000896.1 GCA_029261955.1 Deltaproteobacteria bacterium
CGCGCCGTCGTCGGTCAGCCGCATGGTCCGCGTCGTGCGCTGGAGCAGCTGCACCCCGAGGCGTTGCTCGAGCGCGGCCACCCGCTCGCTGACGGTGGACTTGGCGAGGTTCAGCGAGCGCGCGGCCGCCGTGAAGCTGCCCTCGCGCACCACGCGGTCAAACGCGACGACCTGGGTGAGGTCGGTCAATCGCCCGCCTCCAGCAGCTCCTTGAGCTTCGCCCAGTCCTTGCGGACCGAGCCCTCGACCATCCGCCTCATCAAGGGAGACGCGAGCTTGAACAGGCCGCCGGGCTCCCCCTCCACCTGCGCGCCGGCCCGGCAGCTCCCCTCCCCCGTCGCCTCGACGGTCCGCGTCACGGTGATGGGGAAGGTGCCGCTGGTGGACTCGATCGTGATGCTGCGGCCAGGATCGAAGGCCGTCACCTCGAAGCTCGTGACGATCGTGCGGCCGAGGAAGGTCGCGATCTGGTCGTAGGTCGAACCGACCCGGAGCGGTGGCTCCGAGGTGAAGGTCGCGCTCTGCATGCCGCCCTGCCAGACCGGGTTGTTCTCGAAGTTGGAGACGTAGTCGAAGACCTCCGCCGCGGGGCGGGCGAGCTCGACGTGGGCGGTGACCGAGATGGGCATGGCGGCTCCGGGTTGATGTCCTGACCCCCTGCAATGTCCTGACCCCCTTGGGAGGGCCTGGGGTCAGGACATTCAGGGTGAAACCGGACCTGTCGTCGGTCAATCGGATCGTTGCGAACAGACTGTTTGAATTGGCGAACAGTCTGGGCCGGTCGCGGGACTTTGCGATCGCGGGTGGCCCGGATGCGCATAGAATCGCCGCCATGCGCCGAATCAGCTTTGAGCTCCTGTGCCTGTTCGCCGGACTGTTCTGCCTCGCGGGCTGCCCGACGGCGTCCGACGACGACGACGACGACTCCACCCCCGCCGACGACGACGACTCCACCCCCGTCGACGACGACGACGTGGTGGACGACGACGACGACGCGACCGCGCCGGACGACGACGACACCACGCCGATCGACGAGGGCGAGGACATCGCCGCGAACCTGCCGTCCTTCGTGTCGAACCGGGAGAGCGACTGGTCGGGCGAGTCGGTGGCGATCGTGGGCGACGTGAACGGCGACGGCTTCGACGACTTCGCCATCGGGGCGCCGGCGGGTGGCCTGAAGAACCCGGGCTCGGAGGCAGGCCGCCTCTACCTCTTCTTCGGCAAGGCCGACGCGGACTGGGGCTCCGAGACGCCGCTGAGCGACGCCGACGCGTCCTGGGAAGGCAGCCTCAACGACGACCTGGGCTTCGTGATCGTGGGGCCCGGCGACTGGAACGGGGACGGCTACGACGACATCGCCGTGGGCGCGCCGCAGCACGCGCAGGGCGAGGCCTTCGCCGGACGGGTCTGGATCCTGCTGGGGCGTCCCTCGGGCTGGCCGAGCGTCATGATCCCGATCGAAGACGACGCGGCGGTCATCGAGGTCCTGCACGAGAGCGAGAACGGGCGCCTCGGCGGCGGGCTCGCGGCCGTGGGCGACATCAACAACGACGGCCTGCCCGACCTCGCGGCGGGCGCGCCGAACCACCGCGTGCAGCTGCCCGATGGCTCGTCGCTGGGCACCGCGGGCCGCACCTACCTGCTCTTCGGGCGCAGCGATCCCATCGTGGCGCTGCCGACCAGCGACCCGACCCTGCCGAAGCTCAGCCCCATGTGCACCGCCTGCTTCGGCTACGTGTCCGGGCACACCATCGCGGGCCTCGGCGACGTGAACGGCGACGGCATCGACGACTTCGCCATCGCGGCCCCGCTGGCCGTGCCGACCGACCCGGGCGGCCCCTTCGGCAAGGTCTTCGTGGTGCACGGCCGCGAGGTCTTCCCGGCCGAGATGGACCTGACCGCGGGCCCGGCCCTGGGCGCCAACACCGTGATCACCGGGACCTTCTCCAGCAGCGATCTGGGCTTCGGGATGAACGGCGGGGACCTCACCGGCGATGGGATCAGCGAGTTCGTGCTGGGGGCCCCGCACAACGACGACGAGCCCTTCGACCGCGGGCACCTCTACGTCTTCCAGGGCGCCGACGGCGGGCTCGGCGCAGAGCTGGATGCCACGGACGCGACATGGACCCTCGAGGGCACGAGCCGCCTCCAGTCGGTGGGCTACAACGTCGGCATCGGCGACTTCGACGGCGACAACGACCTGGACCTGGTGGTCGGCTCACCGGAGGCCGGCGGGCTCAACATCTGGGAGTCCCGCGCGGGCCAGGTGCACCTGATCAACACGCCGCCCTCGGACTGGGCCAGCACCGATCCCTTCGACGAGGCGCTCGTGACCTGGAAGGGCACCGAGTACCCGCAGTGGGTCGGGGAGTCGATCAGCGTCGCCGGCGACATCAACAACGACGGCTACGACGACGTACTGATCGGCGCCAACAAGAGCGGCGCGGGCGCCTACCACGGCGGCGCGACCTACCTGCTGCTCGGCGGCGAGCCGGCGGACCTGGAGAACTAGAGCGGCGTCCAGCTCCCCGCGGAGCCGACCTCGATCGCCTGCCCCACCGGCACCTTCGCGCAGGGCTTCGCGGGCGGCAGCATCGCCTGGAAGAGCGAGCCCCCGTCGATCCCCGCCGGGCGCAGCTGCGCCGCGGGCTCGCCGCAGGCCTCCAGCGCCGCGGGCAAGGAGGCGAGCTCGGTCTCGACGCCGGTCAGGTCCAGGATCCAGACGGTGTCCCAGCGGTCGCTGGCGAGCGCCACGCGCTCGGTGCAGCCGCAACGCCAGGCCGAGGGGGTCCGCTTGCAGGCCTCGCCGCGCGCGCCGCCGTCCAGGCACCACAGGCCTCGCACGGTCCCCTTCACCTCGGCGGCGGGCACCACCCAGCGGGCCGCCATGTCCCCGAACAGCACGCTGGCCTCGCCGTGACCGGGCTCGTGCTCGTCCCAGACGTCGCTGCGATCCGGGCGCCAGGTCCGGGGCGCGTGGCCCTCGACCTCGACCGTTCCGGCGATCTTCGACATCTCCAGGCCGCGCAGCTCCAGGCCAGCGAGCGGAAGCTCGAAGCGACGCCCGTCCCGCGCCCGCACGAAGTGCCCCGCCCGCCGGCCGCTGGCATCGGCGGCGAAGAGGTGGGCCTGGATCTTCCCGTAGGCCTGCACGCTCAGCTCGGGCCCGTCGGGCAGCGCGCGCAGATCGGGCACCGGGTTGGACCAGACCCAACCGGCGAGATCGAGGCTCAGCTCGGCGCCGCAGGGAACGCTCTGGATGAATCGTCCATCGACGTCCGCGGCCCCGTCGATGCGCTCGAGGGTGCGCCAGCGCCGCTCGTCGATGCGCTCGCGCACGGTGATCACGAACGAGATCCCGCCGACGGGCTCCTCGCCGTCGAGCACCCGGCCGCGCAGATCGCAGCGGGGCGCCTCCGGGCTGGGCGCGGGGGTCGGGGTCGCGGCGGGTGGCTCGGCCGGCGGGCAGGCGGCGAGCAAGACCAGCAGGGGCAGCAGGGAGAGTCGGTGCACGGCTGCGTTCTAGCCCGAGCGCCCACCGAGCGGCGCGGCGGACGGCTTCCTTGCGGCACAAAGGGCCATCCGGTAGGTTCCGCGCGCCTCGCGCCCGCGCGCGGTTTCCTCACCTCAAATGGAGCTCCCTGGACCACCGCATGGGCGATCTCTTCCAACGCTGCCGCGACTACACGATCACCGACGACGCGCGGGCGATGGGTCTGTACCCCTACTTCCTGCCCATCTCGGACAACGACGGGCCCGAGGTCGTCATCGACGGCCAGAGGCGCCTGATGCTCGGGTCGAACAACTACCTGGGCCTGAGCACCCACCCCCACGTGCGCCAGGGCGCCATCGATGCGCTTGAGAAGTACGGCACGTCCTGCTCCGGCTCGCGCTTCCTCAACGGCACGCTGGTGCTGCACGAGGAGCTCGAGGGACGGCTCGCCGCCTTCCTGCGCAAGCCCGCCGCGTCGGTCATCAGCACCGGCTACCAGACGAACCTCGCCACGCTCGGCGGCCTGCTCCAGCGCGACGACGTCGCGGTGATGGACAAGCAGAACCACGCCTCGCTCTACGAGGGCGTGATGATCAGCCGCTGCCGGATCAAGCGCTACGAGCACCTCGACACCGCCGAGTGCGACGCGGTGCTCGGCGCCATCAACCCGGCCAAGAACGCCGCGATCATCACCGACGGCGTCTTCTCGATGGAGGGCGACCTCGCCCCGCTGCCGGAGCTGGTGGCGCTCAAGGAGAAGCACGGCGCACGGCTCTTCGTGGACGACGCGCACGGCCTTGGCACGATGGGCGCCAACGGGCGCGGCACCTGCGAGCACTACGGCGTCGAGGACCAGGTCGATGTCGTGATGGGCACCTTCAGCAAGTCCTTCGCCAGCCTCGGCGGCGTGGTGGCGGGCCCGCGCGAGGTGATCGAGTTCATCAAGCACCACGGCCGCTCGCTGATCTACTCGGCGTCCATGGCCCCGGCCAACGTCGGGGCGGCGCTGGCGGCCCTGGATCTCATCGAAGGCGACCCCGAGCCGCGGCAGCGCCTGCACGCCAACGTCAAGCGCATGCGGGACGGCCTCATCCAGCTCGGCTTCAAGGTGGGCGAGACCGAGACCCCGGTCCTGCCGATCTACATCGGGGAGGAGATGCGCATGCTCCCCTTCTGGAAGATGCTCTTCGATGAGGGCGTCTACACCAACGCGGTGATCCCGCCCGCGGTCGCCCCCGAGGACACGCTGATCCGCACGTCCTTCATGGCCAGCCACACGCCCGAGATGATCGACCGCGCGCTGTCGATCTTCGAGCGCGTCGGCAAGCTCGCGCAGCTCATCTGATGGGGCTGGAGCTCGTCCGATTCGGCCTGGATGACCGCAAGACGCTGGAGCGCTTCATCCGCGTGCCGTGGTTCATCCACCGCGAGCACCACCCGTCCGAGTACTGGGTGCCGCCGCTGCTCATGGACCGGCGCGACTACCTGAACACGAAGAAGAACCCCTTCTTCGATCACGTCGAGGCGGCGTTCTGGATCGCGGTGCAGGACGGGAAGGACGTCGGGCGCATCGCCGCGGTGAACGACCGCGACTACGAGGCCTTCCACAAGACGAAGACGGGCTACTTCGGGCTCTTCGAGTCGCCGAACGATCCGGCCGTCGCCGGCGCCCTGATGGACGCCGCGCGCGCCTGGCTCACCGAGCAGGGCCGGGTGGACATGCTCGGGCCGATGGACCTGTCGACGAACGCCATGTGCGGCGCCCTCGTCGAAGGCTTCGACTCGCCGCCCGGCATGCAGATGCCCTACAACCCGCCCTACTACGACGCGCTGCTGAGCGGCCTCGGCCTGAGCAAGGCGAAGGATCTGTGGCAGTGGTGGCTGGGCACGGACACGCCGATCCCCGAGCGGGTCGTGCGCGTGTCCGAGAAGGTCGCGAAGCGGGCGCGCGTCACGATCCGGACGATGGATCTGAGCAACTGGGACGCCGAGGTCGACCGGATCATCGAGGTCTACAACGACGCCTGGGAGGCCAACTGGGGCTTCGTGCCCGTGAGCGAAAAGGAGTTCCGCCACATGGCGGCCGACCTCAAGCTCGTGGTCCAGCCCTCGCTCGCGCTCATGGCCGAGGTGGACGGCAAGCCCGTGGCCTTCGCCATCACCATCCTGAACCTCAACCCGATCATCAAGCGCATCGACGGGCGCCTCTTTCCCTTCGGCCTGTTCCGGCTGCTCTGGGACTTCAAGGTGGCGAAGCGGGTGCGGGACTGCCGGCTCATCGTGCTGGGCGTCAAGGAGGGCTACCGCAAGCGCGGGATCGACTCCATCCTCATGGTCCGCACGCACCAGAACGCCGGCGCCCTGGGCCTGGACGGCGGCGAGATCGGCTGGACGCTGGAGGACAACGACATGGTCAACCGTGCGATCGAGGCCATGTCGGGCACGAAGACGAAGACCTACCGCATCTACAGCCAGGAGCTCTGAGGTGGGCCGCACCGCGCTCGTCACGGGGGCCAACGGCTTCATCGGAAGCCACCTGATCGAGTGGCTCCAGGACCGCGGCGACACCGCCCACGCGATGGTCCGCAAGTCCTCGAACGTCGACAACCTCGCCGATCGCACCGTCGACTTCCGCTACGGCAGCCTGGGCGACCTGGACTCGCTGGTCGAGGCCATGGAGGGCGTCGACGTCGTCTACCACGTGGCCGGGATCACGGCCGCGTTCACGCAGACGACCCTCAACGAGGTCAACGCGGGCGGCACGGCGCGGGTGTTCGAGGCGGCGGCGAAGGCCAAGGATGGGCCCTCGCGCGTCGTCTACCTGAGCTCGCTGGAGGCGGCGGGGCCGTCCCATCACGACATCGCGCGCGCGGAGCACCACCGCCCCGAGCCCTTCACCTGGTACGGCACGAGCAAGTTCGGCGGCGAGCAGGCGGCCTGGGAAGCAGCGCAGAGCGGCGCGGAGTTCGACGTCGTCATCGTGCGGCCGCCGCTGGTCTACGGCCCGCGGGACCAGGACGTGCTCCAGATGATCCAGTCGGCCAACTGGCGCCTCGTGGCCCGGCCGGGCTACCGCGACACCTGGCTCTCCGCGCTGCACGTGCACGACCTCGTGCGCGGCATGACCCTGGCCGCAGACGAAGGCTCGGCCCTTCCGCTCGCGCCCGAGGAGCACGTGCTCGCGGGCGCGGGCGCGACGCACGACACGCCGGCGGACTCGCCGGACCACCCCGTCGGCCAGGGCATCTACTTCTTCGACGACGCAGGCCAGCACTCGGTCAAGAGCTTCGGGCACGCCGCCGCGGCCGCGCTGGGCAAGAAGGCGATGACCCTGCCCGTGCCGCCGCCGCTGGCCTGGGTGGGCGCCGTCGCGGCCGAGGCGATCGGGCGCATGCGCGGCAAGCCGCCGGCCTTCAACCGCGACAAGCACCGCGCCAGCATCGCGAGCGGCTGGTGGTGCGACAGCGCCCGGGCGCGCTCCGAGCTGGGCTTCGAGTCCGAGATGGCGCTGGAGGAGGGCCTCGAGCAAACCATCGGCTGGCTTCGGGAACACCGGGTCCT
>JAJDAI010000897.1 GCA_029261955.1 Deltaproteobacteria bacterium
CACCTTGAGCAGCTGCTGGAAGGACTCCAGGCCGAGGGATCCCGGGATGACCGGGTCCTGGAAGAAGTGGGCGTGGAAGAACCAAAGGCTCGGGTCGACGTCGAAGGTGCCGCGGATCCAGCCGAGGCCGGCGGGGCCGCCTTCGGGGAGGAGGGCGGCGACGCGGTCGATGGTGCGGAAGGCGTTGGCGGGGAGCTGCAGGGATTCCATCGGGTCTGGCGGGCCGCAGTCCGCCGGGCTCTGCGGATCGGGGCGCTCCAGGTCGAAGGAGGTGTCGCCAGCGTCCTCGGGCAGCCACAGCCGCTCGCCCGCGTCCCGGATGCCCACCTGGTTCGCCAGCGAGGCGGTCGGGAAGAAGCCGAAGCGGGTCCAGCCCTCGTACACGCGCTCGCCGTCCGCCCAGACCTGCATGTCGTAGGCCTGGATGATCATGCCGCCGGCCTGGTTGGTGCCGCTCAGGCGCACGCGCACGGTCAGCAGCCCCGCGTCCGTGCGCAGCTCCCGGTGCAGCGTCGCTTCGCCTTCCAGGTTGCGGAAGTGCAGCTGCTGGGGCGAGGTCAGCGCCGATCCCAGGTAGGCGGCCAGCCAGCCGCAGGGCTGGAGCGCGATCTCCAGCAGGACCGCAAAGGGCAGCGAGCGGCTGCGGTTCGCGGCGAAGTACCAGGCGTCCTCGGGGACGACGTGCTCGGCCTCGATCCAACCACCGGGCTTGAGGACCCAGGGCTCGGGCTCGAGGTGCACGATGCGGTCGACGAAGAGGAAGGGATCCCGCGGCAGGCGCGCGAGGATCCGGTCCTGGTCGAAGGGCGCGTAGCGCGGTCCGAAGCCCTGCGAGGGCGGGCCCTCGGCGTAGGCGCGGATGTGCTCCAGGTCGTAGATCGCGGGGCGGTTCTCGGCCGGGGGAGCGTCCGGGTCCAGCGCCGGCATGCCCCAGGGCGAGCGCTCCCAGGGGGCGAGGTCCGCCTGTGCGGTCCAGCTGCGACGCATGGCCGCTTCGTCCAGCCCCACCAGCCGGTAGCTGACGTTGTCGAAGCTGACGATCCGCTTGCCGTCGGCGTACATGATGGCGTCGGCCAGCACGTAGGGCTCCGGGTCGTAGCCCAGCTCCTTGAGGTGGATCTCGTAGGTCAGCGTCTTCGTGGTGTCGAGCACCTGGCCGCGGCAGCGCAGGGCCGAGCCGATGTCGGGGATCGGGGCGCCGTGCACACCCTGCGCGCTCGACACGACCCAACCGAGCCGCATGAGCAGCACCCGCATCGTGTGCAGGCAGCCCTCGTACATGAGGGTCCCGGGCATCACCATGTCGTCCACGAAGTGGCAGGTGAGGTACCAGGCGCTGGGGTCGACGTCGGTGTCGCCGGTGACCACCCCGAGGCCGAAGTTGCCCCCGTCAGGGTCCAGCTCGGTGATCCGGTGCACGAGGCGCATCCGGCCCCCGGGCAGCCGAAGCTGCGGCGCGAGCGTCTCACCGGCGAAGGCGGAGCCGAAGGCCGCTTCGAGGTCCCCCGTGCGCAAGGCGTCCACCTGGGCGTCGTCCAGGGTCTCGATGCCGTTGAGCGGGGCGAGGGGCGTGAAGGGGTCCGTGGGTTGGCCGTCGACGACGCGGCGAGGCGGCGGCTCGGTGCCCAGCTCGTCCACGAGGCCCCGCCCGCTTGCGAGCTGCTCGGTGCTGAAGAAGCCGGCGCAGCCGTCCTCCATCGTGATGAGGTGCTCGTCCCCGATGAAGCCTTCGAAACGGAAGAAGAAGAGCCAGGTCGAGCCCTGCCGGATGAAGCGGTCGATGCGGATGTCGTAGCGAATCGTGTCGCCGACCCGGGGCAGGTCGCGCCAGAAGGTGACCTTCGCGTCGAGCAGGCGGTAGACCCGCTCGCCCTTCGTCTGCAGATCGATGCCCAGCCAGCCCGAGAGCAGCAGGTCGGCCTGGCCCGCCTCCACGCTGATGCAGACCGGGGCGTGGCCACCGTCGAGGTACCAGGCGCCGGGCAGCACGTCGTGCTCCGTGACCACGCGGCCGGAGCCCATGCCGCCGGGCTCGCCTTCGAGGGCCATGATCCGGTCGACGAGCATCAGCGGCTCGTCGGGCAGGCGGACGCGGGTGGGGAAGCTGTCGGCCTCGGCGAACATCGGGCCCAGCACGTCGCCGATCTTGCCGATGGCGATCTGCATGCACTGATCGCGGTCGAAGAGCGGAGCCTGGGGCTGCATAGCCGGGGACGCCGCGGGGAGCGGCGGGGTATGCGGGAGCTGCATCGCCGGAAGCCGCATCGCCGGAGCCCCTGAAGCCAGCGCCTGGATCTGCTGGAGCAGCGCGGCTTGCGTCGCGAGGTTCTCCTGCGCGCGGGCGAGGAAGGCGCCGTGGGCGGAGGCGGTCGCCTGGACCACCTGGGCGTGCTCGTGGAGCAACGCCGACTGGCGCCCGAGCAGGGCCGCGTAGGGCGAGGAGCCTCGCGGCACAGGAACCGGCGACGCCGAACCGAGGGGGGCACGCTGCGGGGCCGCGGGG
>JAJDAI010000898.1 GCA_029261955.1 Deltaproteobacteria bacterium
GATCAGGCCGTCGGCGTTGTCGTCCAGGCCGTTGGTGCAGTCCTCGGTCGTGCAGGACGGCTCGCTGGCGATGCAGAGCGGGTCCGCGCAGTCGATGAGGCCGTCGGCGTTGTCGTCGATGCCGTTGGCGCAGATCTCGACGCTGCAGGACGGGTCGTCCGCGATGCACTCGTCGTCCGCGCAGTCGAGGAAGCCGTCGGCGTCGTTGTCGATGCCGTCGTCGCAGACCTCGGGGATGCAGTCGGTGAAGTCGTCGCAGTCCGCGTCGTCCGCGTTCGCTGCGACGTCCGCGCAGTCGACCCAGCCGTCGTTGTCGTTGTCGAGGCCGTCGCCGCAGTCCTCGGGCACGCAGGCGGGGGCGCCCAGGCACTGGGGGTCCTCGCAGTCGACCGCGCCGTCGGCGTCGTCGTCGATCCCGTTGGAGCAGTCCTCCGACGAGCAGACCGGCGACCAGGTGCACTCGGTGTCCAGGCAGTCGGCCTCGCCGTCGCCGTCGTTGTCGACGTTGTCGTCGCAGATCTCCTCGACGCAGAGGGAGACCGCGGCGCACTCGTCGTCCGCGCAGTCGATGGCGCCGTCGTTGTCGTCGTCGAAGCCGTTGGTGCAGGCCTCGGGGATGCACGCGGAGACCGCGACGCACTCGCTGTCGGCGCAGTCCACGAAGCCGTCGCCGTCGTCGTCGGTGCCGTCCGTGCAGTCCTCATCGATGCAGGCGGACTCGGCGGCGCAGTCGCTGTCCGCGCAGTCGATGGTGCCGTCGCCGTCGTTGTCGGTGCCGTCCGTGCAGTCCTCGTCGATGCAGGACGCGTCGTCCTCGCACTCGTCGTCCGCGCAGTCGATCAGGCCGTCGCTGTCGTTGTCGGCGCCGTCCGCGCAGTCCTCGACGATGCAGGCGGACAGGGTCCAACAGGCGACGTCGTCGCAGTCGACGAAGCCGTTGCTGTCGTCGTCGACGCCGTTGGTGCAGTCCTCGCTGCCGGTGCAGATCGCGAGGGACTCGCAGTCGATGTCGTCGCAGTCCACGTCCCCGTCGGCGTCGTCGTCCAGGCCGTTCTCGCAGTCCTCGACGAGCAGGCAGGCGGGCTCCAGGGAGCACTCGTCATCCGCGCAGTCGATGGCGCCGTCGCCGTCGTTGTCGAGGCCGTCGCCGCACACCTCGAGCACGCAGCTCGGGTCGGCGGCGCACTCCGCGTCGTCGCAGTCCGCGGCGCCGTCGCCGTCGTCGTCGATGCCGTTGGTGCAGTCCTCGGGGGTGCACAGCTCGTCCAGCTCGCAGGCGGGGTCGAGGCAGTCCACGAGGCCGTTGCCGTCGTCGTCCAGGCCGTTGGTGCAGTCCTCGATGACGATGCAGGCCGGGTCTTCGAAGCACTCCGGGTCGTCGCAGTTGGCGAGCCCGTCGCCGTCGTCGTCGAAGAGGTTGTCGCAGATCTCGTCGTCGAACGCGATCGACACGAGGCAGTCGTCGTCCACGCAGTCCGCGTGCCCGTCGCCGTCGTTGTCGATGCCGTCGTAGCAGTCCTCGGTGGGCGGCTGGCAGGCGGGATCCTCGTCGCAGTCGGCGTCGTCGCAGTCGACGTCCCCGTCCTCGTCGTTGTCGATCTCGTCGTCACAGACCTCGTCCGGCGGGGGCTGGCAGGCCGGGGAGTCGGCGCAGTCGGCGTCGTCGCAGTCGACGTCCCCGTCTTCGTCGTTGTCGATCTCGTCGTCGCAGATCTCGTCGGGGGTGACGACCTCCTCGATGCCTGCGCCGCGCACGTCCAGGGCGATCGCGCCGCCGTTCGCGGCCGCGTTCGTCTCGAGGGTGACCACGCTGGAGAAGGAGTCGACCGCCGTCGGGTCGAACTGGATCTGGACGGACTGGCTGTCGCCCGGGACCACCGTGAAGGGGGCCACGAACAGCGCCGAGAACGGCGCGTCGGGGCCATCGACCGCCGACACCACGAGATCGAGGTCTCCCGTCGAGTTGAGGACCACCGTGCCGACAGCGCTCTCGCCGACCATCACCTGACCGAAGTCGATGACCACCGGGTCGAACGAGCCCGCCGCGACCAGCGCGGTCGAGTCGTCGTCGTCACCCGCCGACGCGTCGTCGTCGTCGGAGCCCACATCGTCGGGGCAACCCATGGCGAGCAAGGCCAAGGGCAGCATGGTGATTCGGAGAAGCTGCAGAAACGAAGAACAAGCGCCGGGCTGGCTCATTTGACTCCCTCGATCGCGACCGATCAAGGGGCCCCCGCCCCACCTCGGTCGGCGGGCCTACCGCCCGAACTGGGCAGGTTACCAGAGGGGGGGAGCTGCCTTGGGGGTGCGAAGCGCCCGGTTTGCGCCGGATCAGCGCATCCGGGCGAGCCGCTCGCGCGCCTCCCCGATGGCGACGGCTGCGGTCGCGCAGTTCAGGAATCGATCCGCGGGGTCCTTCGCCATCATCCGCTGCACGATCGCCTCGATGTCCGGCGGGACCTCGGGGTTGAGCGCGCTGACCGGCTTGGGCTCGCGTGTGAGGATCTCGCTGAAGAGCGCGGCGACGCTGCGGCGGTCGAAGGGCAGCACGCCGGTCAGCAGCCGGTAGAGCACGACGCCCATGGCGTAGGTGTCGACCTTGGGAGACGGCGGCGGCGGCTTCGGCTGGAGCCGCTCTGGCGCCACGAAGGCCGGCGTGCCCACGACCATGCCCGTGCGCGTCAGCCCCGTGCCCGCGCCCGTCGCCGTCGCGATGCCGAAGTCCATCACCTTGAGGCGCTTGCCGTCCTCGAGCACGAACAGGTTCCGCAGCTTCACGTCGCGGTGGACGATGCCGAGGTCGTGCGCGAAGCCCAGCCCCTGAAGCGCCTGCGCGGTCAGGTCCAGGGCGAGGTCGATGGGCATCGTGCCCCAGTGCACGTCCTCGCAGTAGCTGTGCAGGTCCTGGCCCTCCAGCAGCTCCATGGTGATGAAGTAAGCGCTGCGCCAGCTGCCGAACTCGAAGCTCGCGACGATGTTCGGGTGCACCAGCTTCCGCGCGATCCGCATCTCCCGGCGGAAGCGCTCGACCGCCCGCTTCTCGGCCTCGCGCGGGTTGAACAGCTTCAGCGCCAGCGCCTCGTCCAGCTCCAGGTCCCGCACATGGAAGACGATCGCGTAGCCGCCCTCGCCGAGCGCCTGCTCCACCAGGTAGCGGTCCGCGATGATCGTGCCGGGCCCCACCGGGCCGAGGCCCAGCTCCTCCGAACGGAAGGAGGCCGTCTCGTTGAGTTGGTCCACCGTGCGCCGCGGGCCGCTCCGGGAGATCGGCCCCTCGCGGGGCGTGATGTCCGTGAGCGCGAGGTCCGGCCGCGGGGGCGGCAGCTCGGGCCCGCGGCCCCGGTGAGGCGTGCCCTCGAAGCCCTCGGGCAGCTTGATCGGCGGCAAGGACGGCAGCGAGGGAAGCGAAGAGGGCGGCCGCGGCGGCATGCTGCCGTAGGGCATCAGCTCCGCGAGGCGCAGCGACGCGTCCCGGTAGCCCGGCACGACGGCCACCACCGCCTGGAACGCCCGGCCAGCGCTCAGCTTCATGTTGAGCCGCTGGTAGATGCGACCCAGGCCGTAGAGCGTGGGTGCGTGCGCCGCGTGGTGCCGGTTGTCGGGTCCGCCATCGAGGAAGGGCGCCACGAAGTCGTCGAGCTCCGGGCTCATCAGGCCGTGGGAGCCGGCCAACCGCACGGCGCGGGCGACCGCCTCGGAGAAGGTCGGATCGTCAGACCCGATCTTCAGCAGGACCGCGAGCGCGTCGTCGGTGCGGCCGGCGCGGGTGTAGCGATCGGCGCGCGCGATGGGCTCCTCCCGGTTCGACGGTGCGCGGTGCTCCGGTCGACCCGAGCTGAGGTAGCCCGCCGGCCAGGGGCTGTCGGGGAGGGGGCGACCCCGGGCCGCCTGGGCGGCGTCCTCCCGGCGGCCCGCGCGCCGCAGCACTTCGGCCGCCCGCTCGAACTCGCCGAGGTTCACGAACAGGGCGACGGAGTGCCGGATCCGGCCGCTGCGGGAGTAGCAGACCGCCGCCTGGCAGGCCCCCTTGAGCGCCCGGGGCGACACGGCCACCACCCGGGTCAGCTGCGCGGGCAGCATGCGCAGGAAGGAGGCCGCTGCCTCGTCGAAGCGGCGCAGCTGCACGAGGACCCGGGCTGCCTCGGACCAGGCCCCCGCGGCCCCATAGGCTTCGACCGCC
>JAJDAI010000899.1 GCA_029261955.1 Deltaproteobacteria bacterium
GGTCCTCCCGGCGGCTGGCCGCCGGCATTCAGTCAAGGCTTCAGCTGACGGAGGATGGCCTTCACCTCGCGGGTGTCTCGGCCGTCCGGGTCCAACTCCACCACGCGTTCGTAGTGGGTGATGGCTTGCTGTACCTGACCCCGGGCCTGGTAGGCAAGCCCGAGGCCGTAGTGTGATTCGGCGCTCGAAGAGCGCAGGCCGAGGGCCTTCTTGAAGGCGTCGATGCCGGCCTGGTTTCGGCCGAGCTCGACGTTCATCCAGCCGAGCTGGAGCGCGGCGCGGAAGTTCTTCGGGTCGGCGGCGAGCGCGGCCTCGTAGGCCGTCGCCGCGGCGCTGTACTGCCCCCGCCCACGGGCGCTGTCGGCAGCCTTCATGTGGTCTGCGCGGGACGCCGACTTGGGCTTGGGCTTGGGCTTCGCGGCGGTGGGCTTCGCGGCCGTGGCCTTCGGCGTGGGCTTGGCGGTGGCCGTCGGCTTGGGCTTCGCGCTGACGGCGGGCGTGGGCTCGGCCGTGGGCTCCGAGGTCGCATCCGCCAGGGCTTCGGGGGTCGGCTCCGGCGTCGCTTCGGGGGTCGGCTCCGGCGTCGCTTCGGCGGTCGGCGTGCCGCGGGTGGAGTACACGTCGCCCCGTCCGGGGCCGGCCAGGAAGTACCAGAGCGCCGCCCCGACCGCGACGGCCAGCAGCAGCAGCAGCAGGTAGAAGCCCCGGCCGCTCGGTCGGCTGTAGAACTCGTCCTCGAAGGTCTGATCGGGGTCGAAGTCGTCCGACGGGTTGACCATGCGGATCGCGATGTCGGCATCGGAGATGCTGCGCCGAGGGCCCGTGGGCGTCGCGATGGCGCTCTCCCCCACCTGGGCCGGGGGGGGCGTCGGCGACTGGACCGGGACGTTTCGCGTCTGCTTGAGGTTGTCGTTCGTGGCGACCTGCCCGCTCTGGAAGGGATCCTGCGGCACGGCTGGCTTGCGGAAGAACGAGTCCGCAGCCTCCGAGGGCGGGGGGGGTGTGCCCGGTATGCCCGGGGAACTCATCGCCTTGTCGTCGAGTGCGGGGGCCGGTGGATCGTGCAGGCTGGCGGCCGCGGCCGGGGGAGGCACGACGGGCGGCATGCTCTGCGAGGCCGCGGGCGGCGTCTGGACCGGCGGCGAGGCCATGCCACCCGAGCCGTAGGCCAGGGGAGGCGTCTCCCCCGTGTTCGCCGTGCCCATGGGGATCAAGACGCTGTCGCCACTCGGAGCCGACGCGCGCACCGTCTCGCGCACGGCCTCGGTCCGGCCGGAGTCTCCCGGCGGTCGGCGGGTGTCCTCTTCGGAGGCGTCTGCCGTGCCGAGCTCGCCGCTCACCCGCTGCTTGCGGAGCTCGCGCTTCGCCGACTTGAGCTGATCGATGATCGCGAAGAAGGCGCGCAGGTCGCCGCGGTCGGCCACCTCATCCCAGGACTTGCCGTCGATGCTCACGCGGTCGTTGGGCAGCACGCGCTTCTCGACGATCCAGCGCTGGAGCGTCGCGACGTCCTTCACCTTGTAGATGCGGTCTCCCTGCGCCAGGAAGAGGCTGGCGGAGCGGCTCCGAGCCAGCGGCGGCGGGGGGGGACGAGCGACCGGCGCACGTGGGGGCGGTGCCGGAGGCGGCGTCGCCGGCTTGGGCGTGGGGGTGTGGCGGCCCGGATCCGTCCGGGGCTCCTCGTCGGGCTTCGCGGCGTCGGGGCCGTAGACCGTGAAGGTGTGCTCGCAGGCAGAGCACTGCACCGGCGTCCCCCCGGTGTCGAGCTGTTCGCTCTCCAGGAAGTACTCGGTGCCGCACTTCGGGCAAATGATTCGCAAGGCGTGGAGCCGTCCCCTGCCAGCCTGTTCGGCTGAGCGCGCGCTAGCTTACTGGCCGGCGGTCTTCGATCCCAGGTCCTGAGCCTTCTTGTACGCCGCTCCGGCGCCAGCGGCGTCTCCCAGGTTCTTCTTCGCGTCCCCGATGCACTCCCAGGCCTGCGCGTTCTTCGGCGACTTCTCGACCGACTTCTGGCACATGTCCCGGGCGGAGCCGAAGTTGCCCGACGCCAGCTTCTTGAGCCCCGTGGTCAGGTACATCTTGCCGGCGTCCGAAGGAGCATCGCTCTCGGCCTTGGCTTCGGATGCGGGCTGCTTCTGGGCGACCTGCACCGGCTGCTTCTGGCGCGGCGTCTGCTGAGGCAGCTTCTGCGGCTGGCGGAACTGGCCCTCCGGCTGGCGGGGCACGCGGGTGAGCTGGCGGTCGGTGTGCGTGCCCACGGCCTCAAGCTGGCCGCTGGCGATCTTCTCCTGCGCCGTCAGCTCCTCGGTGCCCGCTTCGGCCTCCGCTGCAGCTTCCGCCGCGGCGATGGCCTTGCGCTGCTCCTCCATCTGCTCCTTGATGCGGTCCTGGATCCGCTTCTCTTCGGCCTCGGGCAGCCCCGCCGACGTGTCGGTCTCGGTCGTGCCCGCGGTCTCGATGGGAGGAGGCGGCGCGGTCTCCTGGCTCATCAGGAACCAGGCTCCGAACAGCGCCGCGGCACCCACGGCGGCGAGGACCACGATCCGGTTGCGTCCGGAGTGGTCTGGCGGCTCGGGGGCCTTCTTGGCTGGGCGGCTGCGCGTTGGCACCGCCCGACCTGCGGAGCTGCTGCGCTGGCCGCTCGTGGGGACGGTGTTGTGGCTGCCGGTGCCGAAGCCGGTGCTCGTGGCCGGGCTGTAGTTGCCCGTGCCGAGCGTCTGGGCGCCAGTGGTGTTCGCGCCGACCGACGAGTCAGCGGCGGGCGCCGCCTTCTTCTTCTTGGGGCCGCCGCCAGCGTCGATGTCCGCCTTTGCGGCCTTCCAGGTCTCGATGAAGTGCTGGTCCAGATCGGGGATGTCACCGATGCGGGTCCACTCCTTGGCGTTGTGCGAGATGAGGTCGTCTTCGGTGACCTTCTTGTCGGCCAGGTACTTCTTGAGCGTCGAGATGTCGCTGAAGTCGTAGATCAGGCCGATGGAGACCTTCACCTTCCAGGTGGTGATCCCGACGGAGCGGAAGTCGAGCTCGGAGGCCGTCGCGGGCTCGTAGGACTCGTCCTCCTCGGCCACCGGCACGTCTTGGGTGCTGCCGATCTGGGCCGGCACCCCGTCGCGGGACAGGGCGCGCACGGCGCGTCGCGTCTTGCGGTCTCCGGGCGCGACCACGCGGATCTTGCCCGTGGTTCCGGGGATGTCCGCTTCGTCCAGCCCGACCGCACGGAACGCGCCCGTGGTGGTGTCGGCGTCCTTGGCGGGGCTCGGAGGGGGCGGGGGCGGCGCGGCCGCCGGGGCTTCGCCCGTCGCTCCGGTCGACGCGTCCGAGAAGACCACGAAGACGTGAGAGCACTTCGGACACGTGATCTTGGCCCCACGGCCTTTGATCTTGTCCGGGTTCAGACGGTAGCGAGCGCTGCACGCGGGGCAGGTGATGACCATGTGTCGGAACGTGCCTCCCAGGCGACTGGAGTCTCAAATAGAACTCTAACAACTGGTCCGGTCGATCGGAAGGTGCTGGATCGGCACGCCGATGTCGTGGGCTAGATGGAAACGATCTCGAGGTTGGCGTAGCGCAGGTAGATGCGCTTGTTGCCGCCGCTGCGAAAGAAGATCGTCGCGCGGCGGTTGTCGGGCGGACCGTCTAGCACGCGGACCTCCCCGGAGCCGAACTGCGGGTGCAACACGCGGGTGCCGACGCGCAGCATGCCGGCAGCCTCCTCCTCGGCGTCCGGGACGAAGCGCTCCCCGGCCGGCTCCGGCTCAGCCGCCTGCTCGAACAGCGAGGCCTGGGCCCGCTCGGCTGGAGGCGGTCGGTTGAAGCGGGAGAGGCGCGGCGCCGCGCCGGTGTCGTACTCCACGTAGCTGTCGCTTCGGGACGCAGAGCGGGGCTGCTCCGTGCTGCGGAAGCGGCCGACGTCCACGGCGCCCTCCAGCAGCTCGCGCGGGATGTCGCGGAGGAAGCGCGAGGGCTCGGTCTGTGCGTAGCCGCCTCGCGCGGCGCCCTGGCCCGGCCGGCGGCGCGCGCGGAGCAGGTGCAGCTTCTGCTGAGCGCGCGTGATGGCGACGTAGGCGAGCCGGCGCTCCTCCTCCAGCTCGGACTGGAAGGTGGAGGCGCGCGCGTGAGGGAACAGGCCCTCGTCCATGCCCATGACCAGCACGACCGGGAACTCCAGGCCCTTGCTCGAGTGCACGG
>JAJDAI010000900.1 GCA_029261955.1 Deltaproteobacteria bacterium
CGACGACGACGCCACCCCGGACGACGACGACAGCGCCACCGACGACGACGACGCGACGGCGGACGACGACGACGCGACGGCGGACGACGACGACAGCGCCCCCCTCAACGGCGCGTGGCTCGGCGACTTGGTCCTCGACGACAACAACGACCTCGCCGACTTCTGCGACGGCTACGAGCGGATCGAGGGCGACCTGCTCATCAGCGGGGCGATCGACTCCCTCGTCATGCCCTGCCTCATCGAGGTGGAAGGCAACGTCGAGGTCACCTCCAGCAGCCTCACGAGCCTGACCCTCAACACGCTGATCACGGTGGGCGGCAACATGCTGCTCAGCGCCAACGCGGCGCTCGACCAGCTCGAGCTCAACGCGCTCGAGTCGGTCACCACCCTCGAGATCACGGGCAACGCGCTGACGGTGCTGGACCTGCCCGCGCTGGCGAGCATCCAGAGCCTCATCGTCGACGAGGAGCCGCAGCTCACCACGATCCAGAACTTCGGCACGGTCACCACGATGACCGGCACGCTGCAGCTGGGGGACCCCGGCACCGACCCGACGGACAACGACCTGCCGGCCTTCTCCACCCTGGACGGGCTGGCGCTGCTGCAGGAGGTCCAGGGCCCCGTGCTCTTCTGCGGGCTGGGGGACCTGAACAACTTCCAGGCCCTGTCGCAGCTGCGCACCCTCGGCGACCTGCTCTACATCACCGACAACCCGAGCCTGGACAGCCTGATGACGCTGGAGATCGACACGATCGCCGGCGACCTGCAGGTCAGCGACAACGCCATCCTCTGGGACGTCGACGCGCTGATGGACCTGTCATCGATCGGCGGCGACGCCCTGGTCACCGGCAACCTGACCCTGCCCGTCGACACCGAGGCCGACCTGCTGGACTACCTGCTGGGAATCACGACGGGCAGCGTCAGCGTGCTGGACAACGGCTAGGCCGGCCCTCGGCCTCTCAGGACCCCATCACCCGCCGCTTGGGCTGCAGCAGCCGCTCGATCACCTCGGGGCTGCCGGGCCTCGCCAGGTGGTAGCCCTGGAGGATGTCGCAATCCAGCTCGGCGAGGATCTGCGCCTGCGACTCGTCCTCGACCCCCTCGGCCACCACGTCCAGGCCCAGCGCGTGGCCGAGCTGGATGATGCCGCCGATCAGCTTGCGCCCGCGATGCCACTCGTCCAGGCCGCGCGGCCCTGAGACGAAGGCGCGGTCGATCTTGAGCACGTCGAAGGGGTAGGCCGACAGGTAGCTCAGCGAGCTGTAGCCCGTCCCGAAGTCGTCGAGCGCGAGGCCGACCCCGAGGTCCTTGAGCAGGCTCATCGTGCGCCCCGCCTGGCCCGGTCGGTCGATGAGGGCGGTCTCGGTGATCTCGAGCTTGAGGCGCTGGGCCTCGATGCCGGTCTCGAGCAGCACGGCCGCGACGCGGTTGACGATCTCCTCGTCCCGCAGCTGAAGCGTGGACAGGTTCACCGCCATGGTCAGCTCGTCGGCCCCGGCGATCTGCTCCGACCAGAGCGCGAGCTGCTCGCAGGCCTGCCGCAGCACGAACTCGCCGATCTGAACGATCAGCCCCGTCTCCTCCGCCACCCCGATGAAGCGCCCCGGCAGGATGAGCCCGTCCCGCGGGTGCTCCCAGCGCACCAGCGCCTCGAAGCCCCGGATCGCGCGGCTCACGGCGTCGTAGATCGGCTGGTAGTGGACCCGGAATTCGTTGCGCTCGATGGCCCCGATGAGGTCGCTCTCGAGCAGCAGGCGACCCCCGCGGGTCTGGATGAGCTCGGTGTTCACCACGACCTCGCCCGACCCCTGCACCCGGGCCTTCTGCAGGGCTCCTTCCGCGTCGCGCAGCATGGCGTCGGCGCGGCTGTACTTCCGGGTCGAGAGGGCCAGGCCCACGGTGAGCCCGCTGTAGACCTCCTGCGCCGCGAGGTGGAAGGGCTCCTCCACCGTCCCCCCCAGCTCCTGGACCTGGGCTTGGGCGTCTGCCCCGCTCTCGAGGCCTGTGAGCAACGCGGCGAACTGGCCCTCGCCCACCCGCGCGATGGTCCAGCCCTCCTTCGCCGCGCGCCGGATCCGCCGGGCGAACTGCACGAGCATGTTGTCGGCGACCTCGGTGCCCAGGCTGCTCTTGACCAGAGCGAAGCGATCGAGCTCCAGCAGCGCGACGGCGTGTACGGCACTGCTGCGCTCGTCGATGGCCTCCTGGAGGCGGTCCACGAACAGGATCCGGTTGGGCAGGTCGGTCAGGTCGTCGCGCAGCCGCTGCTCGGTGACGTCGCGCAGGTAGAGAATCACGCCCGCGATCGTGCGGTCGTCGAGGCGGTTGACGGCCAGCACCTCCAGGTGCCGCCACGTTCCGTCCTGGTGGCGAACCCGGACGGTGTGGCGTGCCGAGCTGCCGACCTCCTCCCGCAAGCCCTCGAGCACGACCACCAGCCCCATCCGATCGCGGGGGCGGATCGCGTCCATCATGGCGTCGTGAGTGAACTCGTCGGGCGGGTAGCCGAGCACGGCCTCCGAGGAGCCGCTGACGAAGCGGTGATTCCCGTCGGAGCCCAACACGACGATGACGTCGCCGGAGTTGCGCGTGAGGGCGCGAAACCAGGAGACCATGCCGCGCAGCTCGCGCTCCGTGGTCTTGCGTTGGGTGACGTCCCGGAAGCGCAGCAGCACGCTGGATTGGCTCTCGTCTCCGGCCCGCACCATGGTGGCCTCGACGAAGAGCTCCTCCCCGTTGAGGTGGCGGGCCCGGAACTCGACCTCGACCTCCTCGTCGCCGTGCAGCGTGCGCAGCAGCGCGGCTCGGAGGAGCTCCTGGTCTTCCTCCGGCACGATGTCGAAGATGGGACGCGATCGCAGCGCCGCGGGGTCCCAGCCCAGCACGCTCTGCACGTTGCTGCTGACGTAGGCGGTCCGACCGGCGGAGTCGAGGTTGTAGAGCACGCCGGCGCCCGAGCCCGTCAAGCTCTTCATCCACTGCCCACGCAGCTCCCGCGTCGTTCGATCGCCCATCGATCCCACACCCTCCTCTACAAGCGTACGATCTCTGGTGGACTGTGGGGTCCGAAGCCCTCACGTTCCAGCGTTCGGGGCCGATGGAGGGACGTGTGATCCGATTCTTGCGAGCTGCCGCGGGCTTCTTCCCGTGCGCACTGCTGCTCTCGATCGGCTGCACGTCCCCCGATCTGCTGACGCGCGCCGACGCGATCGTGGACCAGTCAGCGTCGTGGACCAGCGCGGAAACGGACCCGAGCCAGGGCATGAGCTGGGGCGACTGCGACGGGGACGGGGACCTCGATCTCGCCGTGGCCAACTCCAGCCAGCCGAACCGGGTCTACGAGAACAGCGGCGGCTCGTTGACGTTGACCTGGTCCGCGCCGCTGACGCAGGCCAGCGAGGACGTCGCCTGGGGCGACTACGACGGGGACGGAAACCTCGATCTGGCCGTCGCCAACAGCAACACCCCGAACCGCGTCTACGCCGGCGACGGTGCCTGCGGGCTCAGCCTGGACTGGACCTCCCCCGAGTCGGACGACAGCCGCGGCCTCGCCTGGGCCGACTGGGACGGGGACGGGGACCTGGACCTCGCGGTGGCCAACGCCAGCTCGCAGGTGAACCGCGTCTACGAGGGCGACGGCGCGGGCGCCCTGACACTCGCCTGGACGCCGGCCGAGTTCGCCCGGAACAGCCACGACGTCGTCTGGGGCGATGTCGATGGGGACGGGGATCCCGACCTGGCCTTCGCGAACGCAGGCAGCGCCCCGAACCTGCTCTACCTCAACACCGGCGGTGCGCTCGCGTTCAGCTGGCAGACGCCGGACTTCGAGGACTCCCGCGGCGCGGCCTTCGGCGACGTCGATGGGGACGGGGACCTGGACCTCGTCTTCGCGAACTACGGGGAGCGCAACCGGCTCTACGCCAACACCGCGGGGGCCTTCGCCTTCGCCTGGGAGTCCAACGACGACAAGGACAGCCGGGGGGTTGCCTGGGGCGACTGGGATGGCGACGGAGACCTCGACCTGGCCGTGGCCAACGACAACGACAAGGACAAGATCCACATCAACCTCGGGGTCGAGCTCGACGACGGGCCCGACTGGCAGAGCTCCCTCGACGCGAACACCGGAGCCGTGTCCTGGGTCGACTGGGACGGGGACGGCGACCTGGAAGGGGTCTTCGCCGGGGATGGAAACCCCATTCGCGTGCACGACAACAGCGGCGACTTCGCGCCGATCGCTTCGCTCGGACCCAACCGCCACGCCTTCGGCATCGCCTTCGGGGACGCAGACGGGGACGGGCAGCTGGAGTTGGCCGTGGCCTCGGAGGCTCTGATCGAGGTCTACAGCGGCGACGGCGCCTGGTCGCTGCTCTGGAGCACGGCGAGCGCCCTGGACGCCCACGACGTGGCCTGGGGGGACTGGGACGGCGACGGGGACCTGGACCTCGCCGTGGCGATCCTCGCTGGCGCGAACCAGGTGTGGACCAACGACGGGGCCGGCGGCTTCACGCTCGCCTGGTCGTCGCCTCAGGCGGACGCGAGCATGCGCCTCGCGTGGGGGGACTGGGACGGCGACGGGGATCTCGACCTCGCCGTGGCGAACTACGCGCAGCCGGACCGCGTCTACGCCAACGACGGCTCCACCCTGGCGCTCGCCTGGTCCTCGCCCCAGACCGACCGCAGCCGCGACCTGGCCTTCGTCGACGTGGACGGCGACCTCGATCTCGACCTGCTCGTCGTCAGCGAGGAGACGCCCAGCCGCCTGTACCTGCGTGACGCGGGCACGCTGGCGCTGAGCTGGAGCTCGGCGGAGCTGGATGACAGCCGCGCCCTGGCGGTCGGGGACGTGGACGGGGACGGGGACATCGACCTCGTGGTCGCCAGCCGCAGCGACCCGGACCGCGTCTACACGAACTCCGGCGGGGCCTTCACCCTCGCCTCGAGCACGGCCGAGACCGACAAGGGAGCGGGGCTGTGTCTGGTCGACGACGACGGCGACGGCGACCTGGACCTGCTCGTCGCCAACGACGCCCAGCGGAACAGCCGCTACGTCAACGACGGCGCGGGGGGCCTGTCGCTCGTCGCGACCAGCGCCCAGAGCAAGAACACCGAGGACATCACCTGCGCGGACGCCGACAGCGACGGGGACGTCGACCACGCGACGGCCAACGACGGCAACGAGGCCTACCTGCACGGGAACCACCTGCTCGGCCACGACCCGCTGCCGAACAACCTGCCGCGCGCGGTCGTGTCCATCCCCGGCTCGCCGGCCGCCGCCGAGGAGCTGGCGGTCGCCGGCTTCGTCAGCGGCTCCGCCGTGCAGGTCGACTTCGTCGTGACCGACGCCGAGTCGGATCCCGCCGACGTCGTGCTCCAGGTCTCATCCTCCGGGGGGGGGGGGGTGGCAGACGGCCTCGACGGCCGGCGATCTCAGCGCCCTGGCCAGCAGCCCCGCGGGCGTCGCGCACTCGGTGAGCTGGGACGTGGCGGCTGACGGCGTGAACTCCGACCGCGTGGCGCTGCGGCTCGTCGTCACCCCCTCGGGCGCCCCGACGGTCCTGGACCCTGAGCAGCGCACGTCCACCGCGTCCTCCACGCTGCTCTTCCGGGGTGCGGAGTGCTTCCCGCAGGACGGCGACGGGGACGGCTCGGAGTGCGACGTCGACTGCGACGACGGCGACCCGGCCGCCTGGCCCGGCGCGCCCGAGGTCGCCGACGACGGCATCGACCAGGACTGCAACGGCTTCGACACCATCACCTGCTTCGTCGACGACGATGGGGACGACTACGGCACCTCGGCGCTGCTCGCGGCCGACGGCGACTGCCTGGACTCCGGCGAAGCGCCGGCCGACGGCGACTGCAACGACGCGGACTCCGGAGTTCATCCCGGCGCCCCGGAGATCGCGGACGACGGCATCGACCAGGACTGCAGCGGCAGCGACGCGATCACCTGCTTCGACGATGGCGACGGCGACGGCTACGGCGACGGCGCGCTGATCAGCCCCGACGCCGACTGCTCGGACCCTGGCGAAGCGTCCGTGGACGGCGACTGCAACGACGCCAACTCCGGGATCCACCCGGGCGTCCCGGAGATCGCTGACGACGGCATCGATCAGGACTGCAGCGGCAGCGATTCGATCACCTGCTTCGACGACGGTGACGGCGACGGCTTCGGCGATGGAACGGTGCTCAGCGTCGACGCCGACTGCGGCGATCCCGGCGAGTCCGACGTGGACGGGGATTGCGACGACGGCTCCGCAGCCAGCTACCCCGGCGCGAGCGAGACCGCCAACGACGGCATCGATCAGGACTGCAACGGCTTCGACACCATCACCTGCT
>JAJDAI010000010.1 GCA_029261955.1 Deltaproteobacteria bacterium
ATGCACATGACGATCGCGGCGACGGCCATGAGCTCGCCCAGCAGGACGACCTCCTTCGTGGGTCCCCAGTTGTAGATGTAGGCCGGGATGACGAGCACGACCGCTGCGGCGGCCACGCCGACCAGGAACGCGAAGTTGCCGATGTAGAAGCCCCAGGACAGCTGGTCCTGGAGGTTCGTGACGGTCAGGCCCTCGTCGAACTGGGTCAGGTAGTTCACGCCGCCGATGGCCATGAGGACCAGCAGGATCGCGACCCAGACGTAGTAGCCCGGGCCCCCCTTGCAGACCACGCGGGCGCTGCCGACGGTGAACTGAACGAAGCGCTTGATGAAGTTCATCGTTCCGCTCCCCCGAGGAAGTAGAAGAACTTGGGGTTGGTCCCCAGCTCGGACTTGAGGACGAAGGTGCGCTTCGTCGCCATGATCTGTCGGATCTCAGACTCGGGATCGAGCAGGTTGCCGAACTTGCGCGCGCCGACGGGGCAGGCCTCGAGGCAGGCCGGGTAGCGGCCCTCGCGGGTCCGGTGCAGGCACCAGTGGCACTTCTCGACGACGCCCTTCTTGCGCGGGGCGTTGCCCAGCAGGTGCACGTCGGTGTTGAGCCGGTCCTCGGGGATGCTCGGCTCCTTCCAGTTGAAGTGCCGGGCGCCGTAGGGGCAGGCGGCCATGCAGTAGCGGCAGCCGATGCACCAGTCGTAGTCGATGACCACGATCCCGTCGTCGCTGCGCCAGGTGGCGCCCGTGGGGCAGACGCTCGTGCAGAGCGAGTCCTCGCACTGCATGCAGGCGATGGGCAGGTAGAACTTGTCCTTCTGGGGCACCTGCTCGGGGTTGTAGTAGGGGTTCCCCTTCTCCAGGTCGATGCCGCGGATCGCCGACTCGCGCTCGAACTCCAGGACGCGGATCCACTGGATCTCCGGGTCCTGGCTCTGGTTGTTCTCGGCCACGCAGGCGTGCACGCACTCCCGGCAGCCGATGCAGCGGGTGATGTCGAGGCCGTAGCCGAAGACCACGTCCTCGAAGGCGGAGGTCGCCTTGACCGTGAACTTCTTGCCGAACTGCTTCTCGTAGGCCGCCTCCTTGCGGCGCAGCACGGCGGTCAGCTCCTCCTCGTCGAGGCGGCGGAAGTGCTTCTGGAAGAAGGTCTCGAGATCGAAGCCCAGGGCGGTGGTCGGGGCACTTGCGGCGGCGACGGTGCCTGCGGACAGGACCTTGAAGAAGTCGCGTCGGGAGCTACTCATGGCTGCCTCCTTCCTCGGCCGGTGCCGGTTCGTGTGCGGCCACCTCGGCGCCGTTCCGAGCCGGAGGCTTCGGCGGGGGCTTCGGCTTGCGCTTCTCGAAGGCGGGAAGGTGCGGGTTGTGGCAGCTGATGCACGGTCGGTATTCCTTCTCGCCGCGCCAGTGGCCGGTGCGCTTGCCGTGGATGCCGGCCTTCCAGTCGGGGATCTTGCTGCCGTGGCACTGGCCGCAGAGCTCCGACGTGTTGTCGAAGTCGACCTTCTTGCCGCCCGCGAGGTGCAGCGCGTCCCGGTCCTCGTCGTCGTGGCAGTCCAGGCACCAGGTGGTCCCGTGCGCGAACTCCATCTCATCGTGCTCGTCGTCCATCTCCCGGACGGTGTAGTTGGTGGGCTCCTCCTCGTGGCAGTCGGAGCACGGGTCGTACTCGTCGTCCATCTCGGGCTCGTCCATCAACGTCGCCTCGGCGTCCGCAGGCAGGGCCTGGAGCACGTTGGCGGCGCGGGCCGCGTCGGGGTTCTCGGAGAGGCGAACTGAGACGCCTGCGACCACCAGGAGGGCCACGGTGCCCAGCACGCCCCAGATCAGGGGCTGATGGGGTGGCGGCTGGTAGCCGTTGGGTTCAGAAGAGTCAGGGGCATCCATCGCGGTCCTCTGCGCTGCGGGTCTGGTCGAGGGGAAGGGGGCGGCGGCCGCCCCCCAGGTCGGGCCGGCTCAGCGGCGCATCTTCTTGTTCTTCTTGTTCTTCTTGTTCTTCTTGACCTTCTTCGTGGGCGCGGCCTCGGCCGCGGGCTCCTCGACCAGGCTGATGAACCGGGTGGCCGGGGTGTTCACGTTCTCGGCCTGCTGCGTGTGGCACATGACGCAGTTCCAGCGCGCGCCGAAGAGGTCGTCACCCTTCTGGTAGCCGGTGACCTTCCAGGCCATGGGATCGCCCTCGGCGCCCGCGGCGAGCGTCGGGGCCTCGAAGTGGCTGTCGGGCAGCGGCTTGTCCTTCTCGCTGGTCGTGTTCTCCGGGTGGTGGCAGTCCACGCACTCGTTCTCGTTCAGCATGATCGGGAGCATGTCTTCCGTGGTGTGCGGGATGCTCGGCGGGGCGCCGGCCCAGGAGCGGTCGAGCAGGGTGGACTCACCCGCGTCGACCTCGCCGTAGGTCGTGACCGGCGGGCTCGTGAGTGCCTCGAGGTCCGCCTCGCGGAACCAGACATCCAGACCGTCGTCGGTCTCGCTCTTGTCGTCGTCGCCGCCGATCGCGATGCCCGCGAAGGCCACCAGGGGCAGCGTCAACAGGGCGATGAGGATTCCCGACTTCCTATCCGTGAACATGCGTGTCTCCGTTTCTGGTCGCGCCGGCAGGCGGCGGACGCATTCCAAATGAGCAGGCCTCCGTGGAGCAGACTTCGATGCACCGGCCGCAGCGTGTGCAGTCGCCGGAGCGGATGAAGCCCGTCGTGGAGAGGTGGTTGAAGTTGAGGACATGGGCCTCGGGGCAGACGGCGACGCAGTCCATGCAGCGGTTGCAGGACTCGTCGTCGAAGCGAATCCCCAGGGGGGACCGGCTGCCGACCAGGGACCAGAAGGCGCCCAGGGGGCAGAGCGAGCCGCACCAGCCCCGCTTGAGCAGGGTCAGGTCGGCGAGGAAGAGCAGCGGCACGGCGAGCAGCCCGAGGCCGACGCCGAAGATGAGCTCGCGCTGGATGAAGCCGATGGGGCTGACCAGCTCGAAGGCGGCGACGCCCGAGGTCGCGGAGAGCACCAGGGCCAGGGCCAGGACCCAGTTGCGCGTGGACCGGGGCACCGCGAAGCCGATGGGCAGCCTGAAGCGGCGCTTCGTGGCCGCTGCGGCGTCGCTCACCAGGTTCACCGGGCAGACCCAGGAGCAGAAGCTGCGGCCGCCCAGCAGGAACCACAGGCCCAGCGTCACGGCCGAGCCGATGAGCACGGTGTTGCCCGGCAGGTGCCCCGTCGTCGCGATCTGCAGGGCGGCGAAGGGGTCGGCCATGGGCACGACGCCGAAGATCCGGGAGCCGCTGAGGTTCCCCGTGAGCACGCCGAGGTGCATGTTCGCGCCCAGCCAGAAGAGCGCGAGCACGCCCAGCTGGGTGATCCGGCGGAGGATCTGGAAGCGCAGAGCCGTCACGGCGCCTCCTCGATGCCCGACAGGTCGTTCATGCTGTCGAGCACGCCCTGCTGGTCGATGACCTGCGGCGAGCTGGTGGGGGCCACGAAGTCGCGGCTGATGATGGCCTCTTCGTCCCAGCCGAAGCGGTAGTGGTCCCCGCCGATGCCCAGGGCGAGGTCCCGGGGCAGGACCTGGATCGCGGCCTTCTCCATCACGCAGGCGCGCTCGCACTTGCCGCAGCCGGTGCAGGCCTCGGAGTGCACGATGGGCAGGAAGTAGGCGTGCCGGCCCGTGCGCTCCTGCGGCTTCATGTCCAGGGTGATCGCCTCATCCAGCAGCGGGCAGGCGCGGTAGCAGGCCTCGCAGCGCAGGCCCTTGTAGGCGAGGCAGTTCTCCTGGTCCGTCATGACCGCGAGGCCCATGGACGCGTCCAGGATGTTGATCTGCGTGTCCAGCGACCCGCTGGGGCAGGCGCGAGCACAGGGGACGTCCTCGCACATCTCGCACGGGACGTCCCGAGGCTCGAACCAGGGCGTGCCCGCCGGCACCTCGTCGCCCGCCGTCGCGAGCTTCAAGGTGCCGAAGGGGCAGGCCTCGACGCACTGACCGCACTTGGTGCAGGTCGCGAGGAAGTGCTCCTCGGGGCGCGCGCCGGGCGGGCGGGTCGGACGACCCTCCGCCTTCGCCATGTCCAGCACATACGAAGCCCCGAGGCCCCCGGCGGTCGCGGCTGCTACGCCGCGGCCGCTCAGGCCTCCTCGGAAGAAACTTCGTCGGCTGAACGCTTCGCTCATCGGCTCAGGCCGTGGCCTTGCTGATCTTGACCGCGCACTTCTTGTAGTCCGTCTCCTTCGAGATCGGGCACGTGGCGTCCAGGGTCAGCTTGTTGATCAGCACGTTCTCGTCGAACCAGGGCACGAAGATGAGGCCGCGCGGCACGCGGTTGCGGCCTCCGGTCTCGATGCGCGCCTGGACCTTGCCGCGACGGGACTCGAGCAGAGCCAGGTCGTTGCGGTTCAGTCCGCGCTCCTTGGCGTCCTTGGGGTGCATGTAGATGACCGCATGCGGGACGGCCCGGTTGAGCTCCTCCACCCGCTTGGTCATCGACCCGCTGTGCCAGTGCTCGAGCACGCGACCGGTGCACAACCAGAGGTCGTACTCGGCGTCCGGCTCCTCGGCCGGCGCGGCGTAGGGGCGGAAGAAGATCTTCGCCTTGCCCGCGTGGTTCGTCTTCTCGCCCTTGGGCCCGCCGTGCGGGATGGTCTTGAGGGCCTTGCCGTAGAAGTTGAAGCCCTCGCCCGGCTTCACGTAGGGGTCGCTGCCCTCAGCGAAGCGCCACTGGGTCTCGCGTCCGTTGACCACCGGCCAGCGCAGGCCGCGCACGCGGTGGTAGGTGTCGAAGTCGGCCAGGTCGTGCCCGTTGCCGATGCCGAAGGTCCGGTACTCCTCCCAGAAGGCCTTCTGGACGAAGAAGCCGAAGTGCTCGGCGATGTCGTTGCCGTGGCCGTCCGCGATGGGGTCGGGCCACTCGTACTTCTTCATGTCCGCGTGGGCGAAGAGCACGTCGTAGAGGGTCTGATCGGGCTTGTAGCCCATGGCCTTGGCCTCTTCGAGCACGTCGGGCAGCACGCCGTCGGGCGAGCCCTCGACCTTCACGCCGGGCAGGGGCTGCTCCTTCCAGCACTCGGCCAGCGTGAAGCGCTTGGCGAATTCGAGCAGGTGCCAGGTGTCTCCGGTGGCCTCACCGGGCGCCTTGACCTGCTGACGCCAGTGCTGCGTCCGGCGCTCCGCGTTGCCGTAGGAGCCCCACTTCTCGTAGATCATCGCCGCCGGCAGCACGAGGTCAGCGACCTTGGCGGAGACCGTCGGGTAGCAGTCCGAGACGACGATGAAGTTGTCGCCGGTGCGGGCCGCCTTGATCCACTCGTTCGCGTTGGCGAAGTTCTGGAAGGGGTTGGTCACCATGGACCAGTGGAACTTCACCTTCCCGTCGCGCAGCTGGCGCATCATCTTGACGGCGTGGGTGCCGACCTTCGGGTTCAGCGTCTTGGCCGGCAGCTTCCAGAGCTTCTCGCTCTTCGCGCGGTGCTTGCCGTTGGCGACGACCATGTCGGCCGGCAGGCGGTGCGCGAAGACGCCGACCTCGCGGGCGGTGCCGCAGGCCGAGGGCTGACCGGTCAGGGAGAAGGGGCTGCTGCCCGGCTTGCTCATCTTCCCGCCGAGCAGGTGCACCATGTACATCTGCTCGTTCACCCACGTGCCGCGGGTGTGCTGGTTGAAGCCCATCGTCCAGAAGCTGATGATCTTCTTGTCGCGATCGCAGTACAGGTCGGCCAGCTCCTTGAGCTTCTCGACCGGCACGCCGCAAAGCTCGCTCGTGTACTTCGCGTTGTAGGGCTCGAGGCTCTCCTTGAACTCGTCGAAGGTGATGGTCCAATGGCCGCCCGCCTTGCCGCGGTGCGTCTGGCCCTGCTCCTTCGGGTGGTCGGCCTCGAGGCCGTAGCCGATGTCGGTGAAGCCGGTGGCGAAGACGCAGTGCTTGTCCACGAAGTCGTGGTCGATGGCGTCGCGCTTGACCATCTCGCGGGCGATGTAGTTGAGGATCGCCAGGTCGGACTGCGGCGTGAAGATGAGCTCGAGGTCAGCGAGGTCCGAGCACCGGTTGGTGTAGGTGCTCAGGTTGATGACCTTCATGTCCTTGTGGGTCAGCTTCCGATCCGTCACCCGGCTCCAGAGGATCGGGTGGCACTCGGCCATGTTCGCGCCCCAGGTCACCACGGCGTCGGTCAGCTCGATGTCGTCGTAGCAGCCGGCGGGCTCGTCGATGCCGAAGGTCTGGATGAAGCCGGCGACGGCGCTGGCCATGCAGTGGCGCGCGTTGGGGTCGATGTTGTTGGACCGGAAGCCCGCCTTCATCAACTTCGCGGCCGCGTAGCCCTCGTCGATCGTGTACTGCCCGGAGCCGAAGATGGCGACGGAGTCGGGGCCGTTCGCGTTGTAGTACTCCTTGAACTTGCCGGCCATCACGTCGAAGGCCTCGTCCCAGGACACGGCCTCGAACTTGCCGTCCTTCGCGTACTTGCCGTTCTTCTTGCGAAGCAGCGGCTTGGTGAGCCGGTCGGCGCCGTACTGGATCTTGGCGTTGAAGTAGCCCTTGATGCAGTTCAGGCCGCGGTTGACGGGCGACTCGGGGTCGCCCTTCATGGCGACGATCTTGTCGTCCTGGGTCGCGACCATCACGCCGCAACCGACGCCGCAGAAGCGGCAGACGGACTTGTCCCACTTCCAGCCGGCTTCAGAGGTCGCGGCAGCCGCCTTTGCCTGCTTCGGCACCTGGAAGCCCATGGTTCCAGCCACCGAGGCCGCGACAGCGAGCTTCGAGAAGGTGCGGCGGGTCAGTTCGTTGCTCATGGTGTCGTCTCTCCAAGTCGGTACTCGGCCATCTCCGCGGAGATGACACGGGGAAGTCCCTTGATTTCGGTCAGGCGGTCCATGCTCTGGTGCGTGGAGTCCGCTTCGATGGTCACGACCATGCGGCCGCTGGGTTCGGTGAAGTGCACCTCGGCCCATTCGAGCGCGTTGACCGCGCCTTCGATCTGGGCCATGTGCACGGGCTGGCAGGCCAGCAACACGCCGGAAACGTTCATGGATCGAGCTCCTGAGGCAGATCCCAGATGATGATCCGGGCGTCGTAGCCAGTGCTGAGGAGGCGGCCCTCGTCCAGGAACCTGAGCACCTGAACGGGGGCGGTGTGGGCCTCCAGCGAAGC
>JAJDAI010000091.1 GCA_029261955.1 Deltaproteobacteria bacterium
TGCCTCGCGCAGGCCTCGACCACGGGCACGGCGCGCTTGTCGCCGAAGCGCGCGATGGCCATCAGCGCCTCGACGCGGACCTCGGCCTCCGGCCGCGACAGCTGCGTGCAGATGTGGGGCAGGGAGCGCTCGTCGCCGATCCGCGCCAGGGCCTCGATGCAGGCCATGGCCGCGTCCCCACCCTTCATCGCCTCGACCAGCGCCCCCACGGCGCGCCGGTCCTTGATCTTGCCGAGCGTCTCGGCCGCGATCATGCGCAGCCACCAGTCGTCGTCCTTGAGCAGCCGGACGATGTGCGGAACGGCCTCGGGCGACTCCAGGGTCGAGCCCAACAGCAGCGCCATCGTGCGCACGTCCTCATCCTCGTCGGACATCAACTCGATGACCGTCGCCGTGATCTCCTTGCTGTGGCGTCGCAGCGAGTCGAGCGTGCGGTCCCGCATCCAGCCCATCAGGCTCTTGCAGAAGAGCAGCAGCTTGCGCAGCAGGCGGCCTCGATCGGGCCGCTTCATGATGATGTCGAGCACCCCGTTGCGGACCGCCTCGCTGCCGTCGGTCAGCAGGCCGAGCAGCTGATCCTCGGCCTCGCTCGACTGCCCGATGCGGTCGAGCGCGGTGGACAGCACCGTCACCGCCTGCTGCTGCACGGCGGGCGAGGGATCCTTGAGGCGCACGAGCGCGACGCGCACCGCCTCGCCGGGCTCGAGTTCGACCAGGGCGCCGAGGATCAGGGTCCGCACCTTCTCGTCGTCGTCGTCGGACAGGCCGACGAGGGTGCGGCGAATGCTGGGGTCCTCCTTGAGCGCCGGCGACTCCAGGACCTTCACCAGGGCGAGCCGCCGGATCTCCGCCTTGCTGTGAGTCAGGAAGCGGTGGAACTCCGGGCCGATGCGGTGGCTGGGCAGCGAGGCCAGCGCCTCCATGGCCGTGCGCGCGACGCTGCGATCCCCGTCCATGACGAGCGCCTGGATCGGCTTCATCGCCAGGTCGGGCTTCGCCCGCAGCAGCGTGTGCAGGATGAGCCCCTGGGTTCGGCTGGTCTTGCCGTCCAGCTGCCGGAGCATCGCGTCGACACCGCGGTTGTCGAGGCGCTCCTTGATCTGGAGCTCGGCGAAGGACCGAACGGTGGGCTCGTTGCTGCTGAGCAGCGGGACCAGCTCCTCCGGCCTCAGGTCCCGGTGAGAACCCAGCTCCTGCAGGGCCGCGGACATGCCCTCGCGGCTGCTCCACTCGTTCTGCCGAACGCGCCGGAGCGCCTCCGCCTTGCCGCTCCTGCCAACCCCGCCCCGAAAGAGCGCCATCCGGTCTCCTGCGTCTGCACACCGGACGGCAAGCCGCCTGCCGCTCCGGCCCCGGATCGTAGCGCCCCCGCGAGGGCCGCGTGTCGCCGCGCTACCCTTGGGAACGAGGAGTCCGCCATGCGCTCGAAACTGGACGACCCCGCCTACTGGGCCGGTCTGTACCGCAGGCCCACCGAGGCCGGCAGCGTCGAGCTCGCGGTGGAAGGCCTCGTCCTGGAGCCGGCCGACCTGGTCGCCGAGATCCCCCCCGAGGCCACCGGCGAGGCCCCGGTCGCCAGCGCCAAGCTCGAGGAGCTCATCGAGCTCCTGGTTCGGGAGAAGGTCGAGGCGCTGCTCGCCTCCGGGGAGCTCGTCGCGGCCGGCGCGTCCCCTGCCATCGCCTCCGGCACCCAGCCGCTGCCGGCCCCGAAGGCCGCGAAGCCTCGCCCAGCGGCTCCGAAGCCGCCGCTCGCGGCGAAGCCACCGAGCCCGCCGCCTGCCGCCTCAACGCCACCGCGCGCCGCGGCCCCGAGGCCCGAGGCACCCGGGCCGGCCGATGCCAGGGCCCAGGGCGCAGACCTCACGCCGCTGCTGTCCCGCAAGCCGAGGCTGCCCGGCGGCGCCAGCTCGCTCATGTCCGCCGAGGGGCTGAGCCAGGACGCGACGATGCTGCTGGTGATGGTGGACGGAAAGACGCCCCTGCGAAGCCTGCGCACGCTGGCGCCGCACCTCGATCAGGAGCGCTTCGTCGCGATCATCCGCGACGCGATGCGCCGCGGACTGCTCGTGCTGGAATAGCCCCCCGGGTCGCCGCACGCACGCGGGACCCAGAGTTGAGACCGAGGGCCGGAGCGGGGCTCGCAGAGCCCGTGGGTCCCTAGAACGGGATGTCTTCGTCGTCCGCGTACGGGATGTCGTCGCCGCCGCCGGTCGAGCCACTCGGCGATCCGCGGCCCGCGCTGCCTGCGCCGCCACCACCGCCGCTGCCGCCGCTGCCGCCGCCGCTGTAGTTGCCGCCGCCACCGCCGCCGCCGCCGCCCTGCTCGTAGCCGCCGCCGCCACCGCCACGCGGGGGACCGCCGCCACCACCGGTCGAAGCGCTGAGGAAGACCATCTCACGCGCGACAACCTCGGTGCTCCAGCGCCGCTGGCCCGACTTGTCGGTGTACTCGCGGGTCTGGAGGCGGCCTTCGACGTAGACCTTGCCGCCCTTGGTCACGAGCCGGTTGACCAGCTCGGCGAGCTTGTCCCAGGCGGTGATGTTGTGCCACTCGGTCCGATCCTGGCCATCCTTGCCCTTCTCGGACGTGGCCATGGAGAAGCGGGCGACCGCCTTGCCGGACTGGGTGTAGCGAAGCTCCGGATCCTTGCCGGCGTTGCCGAGCAGGATCACCTTGTTCACGGAGTAGGCCATGGATCGGTTCCTTCTGGGGATGACCCCGGGGTCCGGGGGGCGCCGACTGTATCAGCCCCGCAGCGCGGTCACCAGAGTGCGAACAGCCGGGTCGATCCCCGTCCCGGGTAGGTTCCAGACGCTCTCCGGAGCCCCTCGTGCACAGGCGATTCGCTGCTAGAGTCCCGCGGATGCCGAGCCTGCTGCGCACCCTCCTCTTCCTGCTTCTCCTCCCTGGCCTCGCGCAGGCCCAGGAGGACGAGATCGATCTCGACGAGATCGACGGCGAGATGGGTCGCGATCGCCCGCCGATGTACCCCGAGGAGATCACGGCGATGGATCTCGCCCAGCGGGTCCTCGTGGTGCCCCTGCGCGGGGCCACGCGTTCGTCGGAGGGCATCGGCGAGCTGCTGGCGGCCTTCATCGGCGACGAGCTCGCGGGCACGGACCACCTGGACGTGGTCAGCCTCGGCGAGTGCGAGCGCATCGAGGACATCGAGGCCGAGCTCTACTACGCCGGCTGCCCGCCGGGCGACGAGCTCGGCTGCCAGTTCGTCATCGGCGAAGTCAACGGCATCGACCGCGTGGTCAGCGGCCGCGTGACGGACCGCGGTGAAGGCCGCTACCGCATCATCGTCTCCATCCTGAACGTGAGATCGGCGCAGGAGGAATACACCTACGCGCTGGACCTCGGCGCCGGCGAAGACGAGCTGCTCCCGCGCACGGTCGAGCTCGCCCTGGACCGCCTCCGCCGCGAGGAATTGCTGGCTCCGTACCGGGACGCCGAGCAGCAGCACGCCGAAGTCGTCGCGGCCATGAAGAAGGCCCAATCGGAGGAGGAGCGCCGCCTCGTCGCCCGCATGGAGACCAACGTCGACATGAGCAGCGTCGACGACCTCGAGGAGGAGCGCCGCGCCACCGAGCACGAGATGGTCACGGAGGACGACCTCGAGGACATCAAGGAGGCCGAAGGCGCCCACCGCGAGTGGGAGGAGATGGGCCTCACCGAGCGCCAGTACCTCAGCTACCGCAACTCCGGCATGGAGTGGGACCAGTGGGCCTGGCGGGCCTCGGGCCATCGCTTCCAGATCCTGCTGAGCGCCTACGGGGGCCTCATCGGCGGCGCCAACAGCGTGCGCTACTACGGCCACTACCTCCGCTCGCCCAACGACCTGAGCCAGATCGCCGACACCTATGCCTTCCAGCAGGTGGAGGAGGGCACGTCCTTCGTGGTCGGCGGCGGCGCGGGCTTCGGCCTGTGGGACCGCCTCGACATCGAAGCCAGCATCTGGCTGAGCCGCTCCGACGTCTACATCCTGCTCTACAACGACCGGGCCATCGAAGACGTCGACGGCGGCCTCATCCCCGACCCCGACGCGCGGCGCCCCGGCGACTGGCGACAGCAGGACCTGAACCTCTGGGGCGGCGACGTGATGGTCCGCTTCCTCGTGCTCACCGTGCCGGTGGTGCGGCCGACGATCGGCGCAGGCCTGGCCTGGGTCGTCTACCCGGACCTCTTCGCCGAAGCGGGCGCGGACGGTG
>JAJDAI010000901.1 GCA_029261955.1 Deltaproteobacteria bacterium
GACCCCCCGTAATGTCCTGACCCCCCAAGGTGCGAGCAGAAGCCGCAGGCTTCTGCGAAGGAACCCGCAGGGTTCCCAAGCCCCCCATCCCCGCCGACGGACTCCTGCGCTCTTTGGCAGGATGCGCCGCATGACCAGCCCCACGGACGTCCGAATCGAACGCGACGGCGCCATCGCCGAGGTCGTGTTCGACCGCCCCAACAAGCTCAACGCGCTGACGCTGAGCATGTTCCACCAGATCCGCGACGCCTTTGTGGAGCTCGACCGCGACGAGTCGGTCCGCGTGATCGTCGTGCGCGCCGAGGGCCGCATGTTCACGGCCGGCCTGGACCTCGTGGCGGCCATGGGCCTGCTGTCCAGCGACGGCGGATCGCCGGCCGCGAAGTCCCGCGCGCTCTACGAGGTCATCAAGGACCTCCAGGACTGCATCAACGCCATCGCGCGCTGCCGTCAGCCGATCATCGCGGCCGTGCACGACCAGTGCCTCGGTGGCGGGATCGACATCATCACCGCCTGCGACATCCGGCTCTGCACCGCGGACGCGCGCTTCTCGGTGCTGGAGACGAAGGTCGCCATCGTCGCCGACCTGGGCACCTTGCAGCGGCTGACCCCGGTCGTCGGCAAGGGCATGGCCCGCGAGATGGCCTTCACGGGCCGCAAGATCGCCGCCGACCGCGCCCTGCGCTGCGGCCTCGTCAACGACGTGTTCGGGGATCGGGATGCGCTGCTGGCCGGCGCCCGCGCGCTCGCCGCCGAGATCGCGAGCAACTCCCCGCTGGCGGTGCAGGGCACGAAGCGGGTGATGGACTACTCCGACGAGCACTCGGTCGAGGAGGGTCTGGAGTTCGTCGCGCAGTGGAACACCTCCTTCCTGCACAGCAACGACCTCGCTGAGGCCATCAGCGCGTTCATGGAGAAGCGCGCCGGCAACTTCACCGGCACCTGATCCTGCTGCGATCGATCGCAAATCCCCTAAAGACGATCGCTCCCGCTCCGAAGAGGAAGGCACCCCACAGCGGGGGGCTTCAGGAGGCACAGCATGGGAGAGCAACAGCACGAGGACGTCGGCCTGGGCAGGCTCCTGGAGGACCTGGTTCGCGACGGCTGGTTGATGGGCATGAACGCCGGCGTCGACCCCGTCGTCGTCCGCATGGACGCGCCGACCGGCGTCTACAACCGCCCCCACTTCGTGTCCCTCGTGGACCGCGCCGTGGGCGATGTGCGCGGCGGCCACCACCGGACCGAGGACGGACCCGCCGCAGGCGCCGTCGCCGTGCTCTCGGTGCGGATCCTCGATTGGGACGCCATCGGCGGACACATCGGTCAGGTGGCGCGCGAAGAGCTCGCCGCACGGGTCGCCCGTCTTCTGGAGGGGGTCCTGCGTGTCGACGACGTGCTCGCCCGGACCGGGGACGACACCTTCTCGCTGCTGCTGCGCGGCTGCCCCGACGAGCTGCACGAGCCGATCTCCGGCCGCTGCCGCCACGCCGTCGAAGCCGAGCGCTACGAGGCCGACGGGATCTGGCACCAGCTCCGCTGCGTCGCCGTGACCCAGCAGTGGAAGGGCGAAGAGGCGGACGAGCTCGTCCAGGCCTCCTTCGAGCGCCTCAGCGACGGCTGATTCAACTCAGCCGCCTCAGCCGCTTCAGCCGCTCAGCCGCCTCAGCAACTCAGCCGCTCAGAACCTCAGCGCGAAGCCCGCGTTCACGCCGCCTTCCGGGGACGGCGTGACCCAGGCACCTGCCAGCGACGGCCGCAAGGGCTCTCGCGCGCTGCGCCGCCGGTGCCGAAGGCGGTCGTCCACGATCTTCGAGGAGATGGCCGCGTCGCCCATCAGGATCGTGTTGCCGGCGATGAGCAGCCCGATGCCGCTGCCGATGAGCACCGGCAGGGCTGTGTAGTAGAAGGTCCCGTCGCTGGGGATCACGCCGAGCATCTGGGCGTGCGTCAGGCCCAGGGTCAGCGAGTAGGTGGCCGAGCCGGCGATGGCCATGCTCAGCCCCACCTTGTAGGCCGGCGTCGGCTCCAGGCGGCCCAGCATGTCGTTCGCGATGCCCGCGCCCACCGCCGCGCTGGTGACCGATCCGCCCACGAGCGAGGTCCCCATGGTGAACAGGATGCCGTGCGCGGTCGTGTCGCCGAAGACGGGCGCGAAGGCCATCATCACCATGCCGCCGACCATCGTCGGGATGGTGGGCGCGACCGCCAACGCGTGCGCGTTCTCCAGGCGGTCGTCCAGCAGCTTGAGCTGCTTGCGGTCGAGGCTTTCGAGCATGGCGAGGACCGCTGGCTCGACCTCTTCCTCGTCGTCCCAGTCCCCCGCGCGCGGGATGTCGTACTCGTCGCGGTCGTCCTCGTAGCGCTCGTAGTCGCCGGGCGGCGCCGGGGCGACCTCGCCGATCACCTCGATGCGCTGGACCTGCTCCAGGAAGACCTCGATCTGGCTGCCTTCGGCGGTGCGGACGACCATGTGGTGCTCGCCGCGCTCCACGACCTCCCCCTGAACGATGGAGCCGTCCTTGAGGACGATCTTCCGAACCGCCGCGCCCGCGAACGCGGTGCTGGCCAGGGTGAGCAGGGCGAGAATCAAGATGAGCAGTCGTCGCATGGAAGCGTCCTCCTCCCAGAGTCGTCTTCAAGGATCGGGCCGAGACTACAGGGCGCCGCTTGCCCGCGCCTTGCGAAGCCCCCCACGGTGGCGGATCCTGGGCCTCCTTCGAAGGGTCCGAACATGCCGAGTGTCGACGAGTTCCTGCAGCAAGCCACCGATGCCCTGAGCCAGGGCGACCTGGTCGCGGGTGAAGCCTCCTTCCGCTCCGGGCTCGAGCTGGCGCCCGCCGACCCGCGTCTGCTGGGCGGTCTGGCCGTGGTCGCGCTCCAGAAGGGCGACGTCGGGGCCGCGATCGAGCATGGCCGCGCCGCCGCGACCTCCTCCGAGGCCTCCGTCGAGGTGCACTACAACCTCGCGTGGGCGCTCCAGCAGTCGGGGCAGCCCGAGGAAGCCGCGGCTGCCTACGCCGCTGCCTACGTCGCCGACCCCACCCGCCCCGAGCCCATCGGTCAGCTCATGCGCCTCGGCCTCGTGCCGCACGGCCCCGGCGAGGAGCCCGGCGAGCCCGTGCCGCTCGAGACCCTGGACCGGCTCGAGCTCTACCAGCACCTGGCGGAGGGCAACCCCGGCGACTCCTTCGCCGGCGCGTGGTCCTGGGCCATGGAGCGAGGCGCGCCCTGGGGCGGCGTCGTCGCCTGGCTGATGCAGCAGGGGGCCCGGAACGACCTCGAGATCCTCCAGCGGCTGACCGCCCGCGACGAGCACCT
>JAJDAI010000902.1 GCA_029261955.1 Deltaproteobacteria bacterium
CGGCGAGGCGGTCGCGGCCGACCACGCGCGGCGCTGGTGGCAGCTCTACGGCGGTCGCTACCGCCTCGCGAACCTCTACGGATCCACCGAGAGCATCGTCAACGCCACCTGGTTCGAGGTCCTGGGCGAGCCGCCGCCCGAGGCCGTGCACCTGCCCATCGGCTGGGCCCGCTCCGGCGTGGACACGGAGCTGGTGGACGGTGAGCTGTGGGTCGGCGGCGCCGTCGCGGAGGGCTACCTCTTCGCCCCGGAAGCCACCCGGGAGGCCTTCGTGCAGAAGGACGGCCGGCGCCTGTACCGGACCGGCGACCTCGTGCACCAGGAGGACGACGGAGCGCTCGTCTACCTCGGCCGCATCGACTCCCAGGTGCAGGTGCGCGGCAACCGCGTCGAGCCCAAGGAGATCGAGCACCACCTCTGCGCCGAGCCCGGCGTCGAGCACGCCCTCGTCGTGCAGGAGCCCGACGGGCGCCTCTTCGCGGCCTTCGAAGGGACCGCCTCCCCGACGGCCCTGCGCAGCGCCCTCGCGGGGCGCCTGCCCGGCTACATGGTCCCTCACCGCATCGAGGCCCTGGACCGCCTGCCCCGCACCCCCGCGGGCAAGCTCGACCGGCGGGGGCTCTCGGCGGCCCGAGCCGAGGCCGAGGCCCCCCAGCCCGCCCCGCCTCACCTGGACGCGTTGCGGCGGGCCTGGGCCGAAGTGCTGGGCCTGCGCGAGCTGCCCGACCCCGACGCCGACTTCTTCGAGTGCGGCGGCGACTCGCTGCTGCTGCTCGACGTGCTCGACCACCTGCGCGCCACCCTGCCGCTCGTGCCCTCCCCCCGCGTGCTCTACGCCGAGCCGACCCTGCGCGGCATGGCCTCCGCCCTGGAGCTGGTCGAGGCCGAGGCGCCTGCTGCGAAGACGGCCCTCAGCGCGGTCGAGCGCGGCTTCGTCGCCACGGGGCGCAGCGGCACGCAGCCGGTGTGGACGGCGCTGCTGCCGGTGTCCGGTCCACTCGACCGGCGGGCCCTGGAGCAGGCCGTGGCCTGGATCGTGCGCCGCCACGAGGCCCTGCGCTCCGTCTTCCCCTCCCTGGACGAGCGCCGCGTCGTGCCCTCGCTCGAGCTGGCCCTCCAGTTCGACGACCTGGAGCCGCTGCCTCCCGAGCTGCACGGCAAGGCCCTCGATGCCCGCTGGGAGGAGGAGCGGCACGCCCGCTTCGACCTGGCGACCGGGCCGCTGGTCCGCGTCCGGCTCGTCCGGCTGGCGCCGACGGAACACCGCCTCATGCTCAGCGCCCACCACGTCGTGGCCGACGCCTGGTCCGCGTGGCTGCTCGCCGGCGAGGTGCTCGCCGCGCACGACGCCTTCGCCGCGGGCCGGACCCCCGATCTCCCAACAGCGCCCCAGCTCCGACCCCGGGACATCCCCCGCGCGGATCCCTGGTGGACGCAGCGGCTGGCGGGCCTCGAACAACGGCCGGCCCGGGGCGGCGAGCAGCGCGCCAGGCTGACGATCTCCCCTGCGCGGTGGATGCAGCTGGTGGACGCGGGGCGGGCTCGCGGGCTGCCCCCCTTCGCCCTGGTGCTGGGCGCCTTCGGCCGCGCGCTGGCGGCGGAGTTCGCGACCGACGATCTGGCCGTGGCGACGGCCCTGTCCGGGCGCGATGGAGTCGACGGAGCCCGGGCTGCGGTCGGCTCCTGGGCGCGCGCGGTGCCGATCCGCCTGGGTCCGAAGCTCGGGGACGAGCAGGCCCTCGCCGCCTTCGCCGAGGCCCGCCTGCACAGCAACGCCTCGCCGGCCAGCATCGCCGCCGCGGGCGATCTGCGGGCCCTGGGGCGCTGGTTCCTCACCTGGCTGGACCCGGCAGCCGTGCTGCCCGAGCAGGGCGGCGCCCTCACCCCCGACTGGGCCGCCGGGCGCTACCGCTTCGAGACCCGCTCGACGGACACCGAGGTCCTGCTGGCCGCCATGCCGCTCGACGGGCTGCGCCTGAGCCTCGAGGGCGGCCCGGTCGTGCACGCGCTCGCGAGGCGGCTGGAGCAGGAGCTGGGCGGCCCAGACGCAGCCTTGATCGTCTACGCCCCCGAGGGCATGGCCGTGCCCCTGAAGGAGGCCGCCATCATCGAGTCCGTGCAGGGCGCGGGCGTGAACTCGGAGCTGGTCCTGCTGCCGACGCTCGCCGGGATCGCCGACGGCCGGCTCGACGCGCTCGACCGCGCGGTGCGCCACAGCTCGGCCCGCGTGGTGGCGCTCGCCGGCATGCTCCCGGCCTGGAGCGGCCTGGGCACGCGCCCCCTCGGGCGCCCGGACCAGCTGGTGACGACGGGGCACGCCGCGACGGTCGTGGCGATGGTCCTGACCATCGAGGCCGCGCTGAAGCGGCTCGGCCGGAGCTGGACGAACGAAGACGTCGCAGTCGTGGGCTGGGGCAGCATCGGGCGGGCCGTCGCGGCGCTCGCACAGGCCCGCTTCGGGGAACCGGCTCGGCTTCGCCGGGTCGACCCGGCCCTGCCCGAGGGCGACGGCCTGGGCGAAGCGACCCTCATCCTGGGCGCGAGCAGCGGCGGCCGAAGCCTCGACGTCGACGCCCTCGCCCCGGGCACCGTGGTCATCGACGACTCCTTCCCCCGCCTCTTCGACGACGCCGCAGCCTGGGGCCGCATGCGCTCAGCCGGCGACGTGCTGCTCGTGGGCGGCGGCTGCCTCGACGTCGGCCCGCTCGCCCGAACCTCGCCCTTCCCGCAGGCGGACGCCGTGCGCGCGCAGTTCCCGAGCCGCTGGCTGCCCGGCTGCCACGCCGAGGCCGTGCTCTTGGCGCTGCGCCCCGAGCTGGGGGCCACGCGGGGGCCGGTCCACGTCGATCGGGCACGAGCCGTGCTGGACGCCGTGCTGCGCCTCGGCTGGTCCGCCGCCCCCCTGCACCTGGGTCCCGACGAGGTCCCCGTCATGGCCCCGACCACCGGGAGCCCCGCATGAGGGTCGTGCTGCTTCCCGGCGACGGCATCGGGCCGATCGTGCTGAAGGAAGCCGTGCGCTGCCTGCGTGCGGTGGACTTCCCGGGCCCGCTCGATGAGCACCCCTTCGGCCTGGGCTGCTGGCAAACCTGCGGCGAGGTCTTGCCGCAAGCCACGCGCGACGCCATCCGCGCCGCCGACGCCACCCTGCTCGGCGCTGCGACCACCCCCGCCGAAGGCCCATCGAGCCCCATCCTCACCCTGCGCCGGACCTTCGACCTGGACCTCATGGTCCGGCCGGTGCGCAGCGATGGCCTGGACGCGGTCGTGATCGGCGCCGAGTTCGAGGGCCTCTACGCCGAGCCCGAGGATCCCGGCCCGCCCGCGCGCGCCTCCTGGCTCGTGACCGAAGCCGGCGCCGACCGCCTCGTGCAGCAGGCCTTCGCCCGCGCGCGACGCTCCGTCGTCCTGGTCGACAAGCCGACCGTGCTCCGCGGCGCCGCCGCCCTCTTCCGCGCCGCCGCCGCCCGCCACGCGCGCCCGGGCATCGACTTCGAGCTCGTCAACGCCGACGCCTTCGTGGCCCGCGCGGTGCGCGACCCGGGCTCCCTCGACGTGCTCGCCGCCACCAGCTTCGTCGCCGACCTGCTCTCGGACCTGCTCGCGGCCCTGGCCGGCGGGGTCGGCACCGTCGCGTCCGCCAGCCTCGGACCCGAGGTCGCGGTCTTCGAACCCGTGCACGGCTCAGCCCCCCGCCACGCGGCCGCCGTCCCCTCCGTCGTGAACCCCGAGGGCGCCATCCGCGCCGCCGCCATGCTGCTGGACCACCTGGGCCTGCGACGCCGCGCCACCGCACTTCGCGCCGGCCTCGACCAGGCTCTCACCGCCCTCAGCACACCAGACCGCGGCGGCTCCGCCACGACCGAGGCCTTCGGACAGCACACCGCCGAGCGGGCAGCAGAAGCCTGGCTTCAGCTCCGAGACGCCGCAGCCGCCCCGTAAGCGGCGCCCCGCTCAGGAGGCGGGCGCGCCGGTGCCGCCCGCGAAGCCACCGCGCAGCATGGACAGCGCGCCCATGCCCATCGTGACGAGGTCTTCGGGGTGGTCGATCTGCTTCGCCAGGCGCCAGATGCGCAGGGGGTGCAGGTAGAACCGGTTGTAGGCCAGGTCGATGATCCGCTCCATCTCCTGGTTGGACACGACGTAGCTGTCGTGCGGCAGGCGCGAGAAGCGGCGGTGGTCGTCGTCCCAGGGCAGGCCGAACTGCGCCGCGATGTCCGTGCCCGGGTAGGGCTGGAACATGAAGAAGGCGGTGTAGTCGGGGTCGAGCTCGATGGAGAAGTCGATCGTCTCCATCATCTCGTCCACGGTCTCGGTCGGGAACCCGAGGATGAAGTTGCACAGCACGCCGATGCCGGCGTCGCGCGCCTTGCGGAAGCCCTCGACCGCCGTCTCCTTCTTGATGCCCTTCTTGATGAGGTCGAGCACCCGCTGCGAGCCGGCTTCGACGCCCGACTCGATGCGGTAGCAGCCCGCCGCCTTCATCTTCTTGAGCAGCCGCGCGTCCAGCTTGTCGACGCGCTCGGCGCAGAACCACTCGATGTCGAGCCGCTCCTCGATCATCAGATCCAGCAGCTCCTCGGAGCGCCGGGGATGGACCAGGAAGCGGTCGTCGTGGAAGCGGAACTCCCGGATGTCGTAGGTGTCGCGCAGGTAGCGCAGCTCGTCGACGATCGACCGCGGGGACCGGAAGCTCATCTTCTGCCCGAAGATCGTGCGGTCGCAGAAGGTGCAGCGGTGCGGGCAGCCCCGGTTGAAGAAGACGGAGCTCGACTTCGGGCTCTTGCGGTAGCCCGGCGCGAGCTTGTAGCGGTCCAGGGGCAGCAGGTGCCTGGCGGGCATCGGCAGCGAGTCGAGGTCGAGCTGCCGCGTGCGGGCCGGCGACTTCACCATCTCCCCGTTGCGCACGTAGGCGATGCCTTCGACGTGCTCGATGTCCGGCCACGAGTTCGCCACGTCCACGGCGCTGAACTCGCCTTCGCCGACGATGACCACGTCCGCCAGGCCGCGCTCCAGGTAGACCTCCGGGCGCGCCGTCGCGTCGTAGCCGCCGCACAGGATCACGGCGTCGCAGCCCATGTCCCGGATCTCGCGGACCATCTGCTGCACGTTGGGCAGGCAGGGCGCGGTGCAGGAGAAGCCGATGAAGGCGGGGTCGTACTTCTGGATGGCGCGCTGCAGGCGGCCGTCCATGGGCATGACCGAGAAGTCGAGGGCGTGGACCGGGTAGCCGTCCTGCTCGAACATCGCGGCGACCTGGAGGATGCCGAGCGGCGGCATCGTCGACGTCGCGATCCGTTCGATCAGTGAATCCGGGATGTAGCCGGGCTCGATCATCAGCACGTCAGGCTTGCCCATGGCGACTTTCCCCTTATGGCACGCGCGGATGGATGCCTTCGCGGCGCATGGTAGCCGCCACCCTGGCCAGTCGCCACGGCGCGATCGCGACACGGCCCCCCGAACACGCCCGGCCGGCGGGGGCGGGCGGAGTGGGATAGCCTCACCCCGTGCAGGGGAAGGTGAATCCCAAGCAGGCCGTCGCGGGCGCCGTGGGGATCGCGATCGCGGCCATCCTGCTCACCATCGTGTTTCGTCGCGCCGGTACAAAGGCGTTCGTCGAGGCGCTGTCCGCGTTCTCCCTGC
>JAJDAI010000903.1 GCA_029261955.1 Deltaproteobacteria bacterium
TACATCGACGACCAGTTGTCGGCCCAGACCTCGCCGAGCCAGGCGCCATCGCCCACGTCGAGGGTGCAGGCGCTGAGCAGGGGCAGGAACAGGAGGAGGTGCTTCATCGTGGCTCCGATGCCGGGTGGGCTCGGATTCACCATGCCCCGGGACCGGGTAAGGGCCTGGATCGGCTTTGTCAGGGAGTGTTCGGGCCGGAGGGAGGCTCAGCCCCGCGACCGCCGCGCGGCCCCGGCGATCGCCTCGTAGATCGAGCCTGGCTCTCGCGCGTCCCCGAGCGTGATGACCTCGCCCTCGAAGGCCGCGAGGGCGTCGGGCAGCTGGATCGCGTTGCGCCCCGCAGCGACCACGATCGCGCTCACCGCATCCAGCCGGACGTCCCCGTCGCGGCGGGTCGTGAAGGTCACCGCGTCGCCGTCCAGCGCGAGCTTCTTGACCTGGACGAAGCAACGCACGCCTTCGTGGGCCAGCTCGGCCTCGAGGTGGTGCCGCAGGTTCGGGATGAGCCCGAAGCCGATCTTGCGGCGCGCTTCCAGCAGCGAGACGGCCGCGCCGCGGTGCGCCAGCCAGTGCGCGGCCTCGGAGCCGCCGGCGCCCGCCCCGATCACGACGGGCTTCGGGCCGGCCAGGGACGGATCGCGCATCGCGTCGTCCATGGAGACGTGGGGCAGCTCTCCGGGCAGCTCGAGCGGCGCCGGCAACGAGCCAGCGGCCCAGACCAGCCGGTCCGCGCCTTCCAGATCCGCTGCGGTGGCTTCGCGGCCCAGGATCACGTCGATCCCCGCGTCCCGAACCTGCCGCTGGAGCCAGGCGTCGTACCAGGCGACCGGCTCCTTGCCCGGCGGCATCGCGGCTACGTCGAGCTGTCCGCCGAGCTGGGGCTCCCGCTCGATCAGGGTTACCGACTCGCCCGACCCTGCGGCTGCGACCGCCGCCGCCATGCCGGCGACTCCGCCGCCCACGATCACCGTCCGACCGGAGCTGGCCTTGCCTTCGACGCCCTCGAAGCCGACCTCGGGGTTCACGGTGCACTCGAGCAGGGCGCCGTTGATGGACGCGATGCATCGGTTGCAGGCGAGGCAGGGGCGGATGCCCTCGGGCGTGTTCTGCCGCAGGTTCGCGACGATGGCGGGATCCGCGATGAGCGCGCGGCCCAGGGCCACGAAGTCGGCGGCGCCATCGAGCAGCACGCGGGCCGCGACGGCCGGGCGGTGCAGGCGGCCGACCGAGATCACCGGCACATCGACCACCTCCTTGATCCGCCGGGCGAGGGGCACAAAGGGCGCCTCGGGCAGGAAGTAGGTGGGGATGTTCCAGAACATCGACTCGTAGTTGCAGGCCGAGACGTGCAGCGCGTCGGCCCCCGCGGCGACGAGCTTGCGGGCGATGCGCACCGCCTCGTCGGCGACGATGCCTCCCTCCACGTACTCGTCCGCCGAGATGCGGCAGACGATCGCGAAGTCGGGTCCGCAGGCCTCCCGGATCCCGCTGACCACCGTCATCGGGAAGCGGCAGCGCCGCTCCGTGTCCCCGCCCCAGGCGTCGTCCCGGTGGTTCTGGTCGGGCGAGAGGAAGCCGCAGAGCAGGTAGCCGTGCGCCATGTGCAGCTCGACGCCGTCGGCCCCGGCGGACTTCGCGCGGCTCGCTCCGGCCACGAAGGCTGCGATCAGCTCGTGGATGTCGGCCTCGGTCATGGCCCGGGGCTCGTCCTTCATGATCGGGCAGGCGATGGCGGAGGGGGCCCAGGGCGGGCCGCCGGCGAACTCGTGCAGGGTCTGTCGACCGGCGTGGCTCAGCTGGACCAGGAGCTTGCTGCCCGCGGCGTGGATCGCGTCGGCCAGCGGCGCGAAGGAGGCGCCGTGCTCGTCGGTCTCGATGCGGAGCATCAGCGGGGTGACGCGGCCCGACGAATGGACCGAGGTGTTCTCCGTCGTGACCCAGGCCACGCCTCCTCGCGCGCGGGCTTCGTAGTAGGCGATGAGCCGGTCGGTGACGAAGCCGTCCTTCGTGCCGAGGTTCGTCTCCATCGCCGGCATGACGACGCGGCTCTGGACCTGCATGGCGCCGACGCGACCGGGCCGCAGCAAGGCTGCGACGCCCTCCGCGCTCAGGTCGCCGACGTAGTCCCGAGGGATGGGGGCGCCGTCGGGCAGCTCGACCCGCAGCGTCATGGCAGCGTGCCGAGCAGCACGACCGCGAGCTCGCCTCCAGGTCCACCGCCGGCCAGGGCGATGGGCCCCTCGTGGCCGCCCTGGTGCAAGGCGGTCGCGACCCCGATCAGCAGCGCACCGGAGCCCGCGCCCGCGTCCCCGAGCTGGGTGGCGATGGCCGAAGAGATCTCGCCGCCGAGGCCCCGCAAGGCCCGCTCCGCGTCGCCGTCGCGCTGGATGGCGTGCAGCAGGCGCGGTCCGCAGAGGAGCTCCGCGGTGCAGCCGGCATCCCGCTCGGCGCGCTCCAGCAGCTGAAGCATGCGCCGCCCGGCTCCGGTGGGCATCCAGGCCCCCGGCTCGGGCGGTCCCGCCACGAAGCCGCTCGCGTGCCCCAGCACGCCGAAGTCGCCGGATTCGCCCCGCTCCAGGCGCGCGACGCAGCCCGCCTCGCCCGGCAGCAGGCCGCCGCCGTGGCGGAAGACGTGCAGCAGGTGTTCGACGCCGACCAGCGACTCCGAGCCGCCGGCCAGGCCCACGTCCATGCGGCCGGCCTCGATCTCGTCCGCCGCGGTCGCCAGCGCGATGAGCGGGCCCGCCTCGCCGGCTTCGAAGTTGTCGTTGGGCCCC
>JAJDAI010000904.1 GCA_029261955.1 Deltaproteobacteria bacterium
CCCGAACTTCCTGCAGTCGGTCCTGCGGCTCTTGAAGACAGGCCGCTACGTCGGCGGCGGCACGATGATCCGCATGGATCGGCTGTCGCTGGGCATGCTCGCGACGGTGATCCTGCTCATCCCCTTCCTGCTCTGGACTCGCGTGTCGGGAGGCGCCTTCTGGTTCAAGCGGGCGGACTTCGACGCCATCGGCGGCTTCGACCCGCGCTTCCTGAGCTTCGAGGACGTCGACTTCGCGCGCCGCCTGAAGGCCCACGGGCGGACGACGCGGAGACGCTGGGGCACGCTGAGGCGGGCCTGGATCGTGACCTCGGCCCGCAAGTTCGACCTGCTGGGCGACTGGTTCCTCGTACGACACCCCCGGATCCTGCTGCGGATGATCCGGGGCACGGACCGGGAGCTGGCGGATCGGCTCTGGTACGAGACGAAGCGGGGCTGACCGCTCAGCCCTCGGCGAGGCCCAGGGCGTGGAGCAAGGCGGCGGTCGCAGCGGGGTCGCCGGACAGGTGCACGAATTGCTCGGCGCCCGCGGGCGCCCCTCGGAGGAAGGCGGCGAAGGTGGAGCCGGCCACCCGCACCCGGGCGTCCACGTCCGTCGCCGGCCGCACGGTCACCGAGGGACGGGGACCGAGCGCGATCTCCACCGGCTCTCCGTCGACCTCCAGCTCCAGCACCCAGCGCTGCGCCGGCAGCCTGTCCCCCGCGCGCACCAGGACGGCATGGAGGGCCATCGCGATCGCGCGCACGCTGCGCTCGTGCTGGGCCGGGGCGACGCGGCGCAGCCTCGCCCCCCAGAACGCGAGCTCCTCCAGCGTGCGCCGGATGGCCGCGCCGTGGTCGGTCAACGCGTAGAGCACGCCCCCCTGCCCCTGGACCCGCCGCACGACGCCGTCCTCCTCCAGCCGCCGGAGTCGGGTGGTCAGGAGGTTCCGGGCGATGCCGGGGAGGCCGTCGTGCAGCTCCGTGAAGCGGGCGGGACCCCCGAGCAGCTCCCTCAACAGGAGCGGAGTCCAGCGATCGCCGACGACATCCAGGGCGGTCGCCATGGGGCAGACCTGGGCGTAGGACTTCCGGTCCGGGGTGCGGGAAGGCATGTGGAGATTATGAAGTAGAGACAAACGACCTTCAAGTTGACTTTATCAACTGCTGAGTAGAAAGTAGCTCCAAGGTCGGACTCAAACCGAGCCGACGCGACCGGAGATCACCATGAGCCAGCCCACCGAACCGCTTCCTTCCTTCCTCGCCACCCCCTCTCGCCTCGGAGCCGAGATCGCCGTCACCGGCAAGTGGGTCCCCAAGACGCCCGGCTTCCTGTTTCGCAAGTCCGCAGACTCGAAGGAGATGCTGAAGGAGTGGGAGGACATCCACGCCGATGCCCGCGGCGACAACGGGGTGCTGTCGACGGAGATCAACCACGCCGTCGGCCAGGACGCGGTCCTCGTCCACCACGTCTTCCGGAGCCCCGACGCCCTCGTCGACTACTTCGCCAGCACGGCGACCCGCCACATGGGCGCGCTGACCGCCGTCGCCAGGCCGGAGATCCACCTCGTCCGTGGGATCGAGATTCCCGGTCGGGTCCGGGACGCTGTGAGCGCGAAGGGGGTCTCGGCGGCCTTCGGGGAGCACCTCTTCGGCTACGTCAGAGAGGACTACCGGCAGCCCGATCCGAAGACGGCCATCCAGGTCACCGCCAAGTGGACCTGCAGCCCGGACGACACGAGCCGGCTGGAGGAGCTGAAGGGCTGGTGGCAGCGCGTCGGCACCGACGCCCACTCGATGGAAGAGGGACTGCTCCGCTTCGAGGCCTACCAGGTGCAGGGGGAGGATGCCCTCATCATCCAGGAGACCTTCCGGAACACCGATGACCTCAAGTTCCACCTCTCCAAGGGCACGGCCGAGAAGTACAAGAAGGACATCGACAAGGTCGCTGTGCCCGAGTGCTACTTCTTCCGCGGTCCCGTCTCGTGGACCATCCGCACCTACTCGAAGTTCCTGCACCTGCCCGCCACCTACTCCAGCCAGGGGAGCCACCACACGCAGAGCGGCGGGACGATGAGTGAGGGGCTGACGGACTGACGCCCAGCTCGTCCACCCCGGTCCTGCTCCCGATGATCCGGGGCACGGACCGGGAGCTGGCGGATCGGCTCGGGCGCGAGACGAAGCGGGACGTCAGCCGCTGATCGCGCGGTCCAGCAAGGCCCAGAACACCCGCTCCCCCTCGAAGCGCCAGCCGAGCTGCACCCCGCAGCGCGGGCACGACGCGATGCGCCAGGCGTGGCCGGGGAACCAGGTGAACTCGGTGGTGGCGGGCCCGTCGTGCTGGGTGTGGGCGCGGCGAAAGGTCGTGACGGCCATGAGGACGCCGGCCGGGTTGAAGAACGTGCGCGCGGCGGGGCCGTCGATGCCCTGGCGGTCCTCGCGGTAGGCGACGGGCAGCTCGCAGACCGCGCAGCGCAGCGGGTCGTCGTCGGTGTCGACGGGGGCGGGGTGGTCCTCGGGTGCGGGGTCGAACACGCCTCAGCATGCCCAATCCCGGGACCCCGGGGGCGCGGGATGACCCAGCAGCGCTTCACGGGGGGGCTGAGCTGGGGCAAGGAGCGGGAGGTGGGGCGTCGAGCAACCGGGCGCGGGTCCGATTGGACTCGCATCGCTGCGCCCAGTTCTCTGCTGGGGAATCAGCGGATTGAACCAGCAGGGTCGCCGCGGCGACTCGGCCGGGCCGCACCTGCCTCCCCCCATGGCCACCCACCCCCCCCAGATCCCCCCCGCCCCCAGCCCCCACACGCCCACCCCCCCCCCCACCCCCAACACACC
>JAJDAI010000905.1 GCA_029261955.1 Deltaproteobacteria bacterium
GAGGGGCACGCCGTGCTCGGCGAGCGCGTCCGCCACACCGAGGGCGTGCGCACCTGGCACGACCGCCGCGGCCGCCTGCGCGGCGTCTACTCCCACAGCCTGGCAAAGCAGGGCGACTTCAGCGCCGCCCTGGAGCAGTCCCTGCTCGCGATCCAGGAAGCCCCCACCGCACGCGTCGCGTGGACCTCCCTGATCCGCGCGGGGCTGCGCATGAAGAGGCCTGCATGAGGCTGCTCTGCACCCTGTTCCTCCTCCTGCTCGCGCTGCCCGCGCAGGCCCAGTCGGTCGACGGCTTCGGCAAGTTCAAGTGGGGCATGACGCCGGACGAGGTCCGCGCCGCCTACCCCAACCAGGTCCGCCACGACCCCGAGGCGAAGAACCCCGAGGGCACCGCCGGCGGCGCCTTCCAGCTGGTCGGCGGCCCCAAGCTGTTCGAGCAGGCGATCGACGTGTCCTGCTACTTCGGCAAGTCCGGGCTGTCGATCGTGCGCGTGACCTTCGAGACCCCGAAGGAGGGCAACATCCAGCGAGTCATCGACTGGAACGAGCCCAAGTGGGGCCAGCCGGTCGTCAACACCAAGAAGATCGACGCCACACGCACCCGCCGCGAGTGGTCCTGGCCCTGGGAGGGCGTGTCGCTGCGCGAAGCCAAGGACGACGGGCGCATCAGGTACCAGCGCCTCGACTTCAGCGCCGACCTGCACCGCCAGTGGCGCAACGCCGACACCGCGGTCTGCTCGATCCTGCCCCGCTCCTCCAACTGCTCCTTCTCCGACCGCTTCTGCGCGCAGCAGGACAGCTCGATGGCCCGCGGACGACGCGAGCAGAGCTTCCCGATCGGTCGCACCGAAGGGCAGCTCGCCTGCAAGTACAAGGACTACGAACGCGAGGACGTGCGGCTGACCATCGAGAGGCCGACGCAGGCGGCGGCCGAGTGGCTGCTGCGGATCCTGACGCGGCGCCTGGGCGACGCGGTCGACGCGCGCACCGAGGACGCGGACACCGTGATGATCCAGTCCACCTGGGAGCGGCACGGCATCTCGCTGCGCGTCGTGCGCAAGATCAAGGGCAAGAAGAAGGGCGGCGAGCGCAGCGGGCCCGTCACCTACATGCGCGTGAAGCGGAAGATCGGCTCGCAGTAGCCGGGTTCTAGAGGCAGCGGATCGTCCCAGCTCCCTCGATCACGGCCCCGATCACCGCCGGCTCGTCCCCGCCCGCCCGCAGCGCGTCCAGCACCTCTTGCAGGCGGTCAGGCGGCAGACCCAACAGCAGCCCGCCCGCGGTCTGCGGGTCGAAGAGCAGCTCGTAGCGGGGCCCGGTCGGACCGGTGATCGCGCGACTGAGCCGCCGGTTCTGCTCGTGGAAGGTCGAACGCTCGCCGCGCTCCAGCAGCTCCAGGGCGCCAGCCAGGGCCGGCAGGTCCCCGAGCACCAGCTCCGCCGCCCGGTCCGCGGCCCGCAGCATCTCGAGCAGGTGCCCGGCCAGACCGAAGCCGGTGACGTCCGTCGAGGCCTTCAGGCCCAGCTCGCTCACGACCCGGCCTGCAGGGCCGTTGCCCCGGCTCATGCGGGCGAGCGCCCCGTCGATCCAGGGCCCCTCCGCCCGCCCGGCCATGTCCGCGTGGAAGAGCACGCCGGTGCCGAGCGGCCGCGTGAGGACCAGCAGGTCCCCCACATCGAGGCCCCCCTTCCCGATGATCCCCTGCCCGAAGCCGGTCACCGAGAAGCCCACCACCAGCTGGGGACCGACCGTGCTGTGCCCGCCGCTCAGCGCCACGCCCTCCGCGTCCAGCGTCACGCGCGCGCCGGCGAGCACCTGGAAGAGCCACTCCTCGGCGTCCGCGTCCTCCGGCACCGTCACCAGGGCCATGGCCGCGGTGGGCGCGATGCCCTTCGCCTGCAGGTCGCTGAGCGCGTTGACGGCGGCGATCCGCCCGACGAGCCAGGGGTCGTCGACGAAGGCGGGGAAGGCGTCGACGCTCTGCACCACGAGCCCGTCCGGGCGGCGGATCGCGGTGACGTCCTCCGCTTCGGCGATGCCCACGGCGACGTCGGGGTGCGTGGGCACGTCCAGGCGCCGGAGCGCGGCCGACAGCGCGTCGGGCCCGACCTTCGCAGCGCAGCCTCCGCAGGGCGCGTCCATGGGCGGCATGGGGGGCAGCCCGCGGGTGAAGGCCTCGGCCTCGCCGTGCTCCTGCAGCACCTGGAAGCGCTCCATGAAGGCGCGGTCGATCCGGTCCTTCCACCGAAAGGCCCATCGACCCTGCACGGTCCGGCCCCACTTGAAGCCGATGGCGCTGCCGTCACCCAGGTTCAGCAGCGAGAAGAAGTCGCGTTGGGCGCGGTAGCGGCGCAGGGGGCGGTCGGCGAGTCGCGCCCGGAGGTTGGCTTCGAGGATCGGGCCCTGGCGCACGGCGTAGACCCCGGCCTTGGGCACCTCGGGCCAGTCGGCCAGGACGGCGCAGTCGCCCACCGCGAAGAGGTCGTGCTGGCCCTGCACCCGCAGCTGCGAGTCGACCACCACGAAGCCGCGCGCTTCCGTCGGCAGCCCCGAGTCGGTGAAGAAGGACGTGGACGTCGCCCCGGTCACCCACAGCACGGCGTCCGCCGGCAGGCGCTCGTTCTCCAGCTCCACGGAGTCGGCATGCACCGCAACGACCCGGGCGCCCTCGCGCAGGACGATGCCCCGGCTCTCGGCCGCGGCGGACACCCGGGCGCGCACGGCGTCGCTGGTCCTCGCCAGGATCCGGCTGCCATCGACCAGGGTCACCTGGACGTCGACCCCACGCGCCAGCAGCCGCTCCCGCGCACAGAACGCGAGCTCCACGCCGCCAGCGCCGCCGCCGACCACCACCAGCTTGCAGGACTCCCCGATCTCGGAGACCAGCTGCTCGAAGCGCTCGACGAAGCGTCCGATGGGCCGCGTGGCGATCGCGTGCTCCCGCACCCCGGGCAGGTCCTGCAGCGCGACCGTCGAGCCGATGTTCACGGACGCGAGGTCGTAGGAGATCGCGGGGCGATCGCGCAGCCGGATCGTCCGGGCCTCGGGATCGATGGAGGTGGCCGCCGCCGTGATCACCCGGGCGCCCGCACGCCGCGCGAGGGGCCGCACGTCGATCTCCAGATCGCGCCGCGCGTACTGCCCGGCCACGAGGCCCGGGACCATGCCCGAATAGACCGCCACCGGCCGGTCGACGACGACCGTCACGCGGGTGTCGAGCAGGGGCTCCATGATCCATCGGCGCAGCAGCTGCACGTGGCTGTGGCCGCCGCCGACGAGCACCAGTTCGTTCATGGGGATTCCGCGCGAAGTGAGGCAAGCTGCAGCGCGAGGCGGGAGTGTTTTCCGGTTTTTTCGGCCGCAAACAAGCCGATCACAGAAGCACCAGGATCTCTCCACACCGCTGCAACAAATACCGCGGCCGCCGCAACAACTGCATGTTTACATCTTCTTGACATCAGGTTGGGACGTTGCCGAAGGCGTCCTCTGTCACAAACTTCATTGGGGATCGCTCCCCGCCCAAGCAAACCGGAGACCGACATGATCGCCAGCAACATCAGCATCGTCCGTGACGCCGCCGCCACCGCCCTGAAGAACCTGCACTCCGACGAGCGCGGACAGGGCATGACCGAGTACGTCATCATCCTCGTCGCCATCGCCGTGGTCTGCATCGCCATCGCCGTTCAGTTCGGCGGCAAGATCAAGGGCCTGTTCGAGACCGCCGACGGCGAGATCGACACGGTTGACCAGAACCTCTGAGGATTCGGCCTGCTGCTGAGGCTTCGGTCTCCCAAGCAACCGCCTGATTTCATGCCTTCTTCGGAAGGTCGAAACGCCGCGCCTCGTGCGCGGCGTTTCTGCTTGGGCTCAACGCTGGGCCAGGCCCCAGCGCACGCAGGCGCGGGCGAGGGCCTCGGACGAGTCGACGCAGCTGGCCTGGATCTCGGGCATGCGCGCGACCACCGGGGGCAGCTCGGTGCAGGCCAGGACGACGCGATCGCTGCGCTCCAGCAGGTGCTCGATGGCGGGCCGCAGCAGGCGCTCCGCCAGGGCGAACTCCGCGCGCTTGACCGCCGCGATCGCGGGCAGCACGCAACCCCGCTGGATCGCCTCCTCCGGCGCGATCCACGGCACCGGGAGGCGATCGAAGAGCCGGGCCTTCAGCGTCGCCGCCGTCGCCAGCAGGCCGACGGTCTTCGCGTCCCCCAGCTGCTCGGCCGTCGCGTCCACGATGTGCAGCAACGGCACATCGCAGTCCGCCAGCTGCGGATACCAGGCATGAGCTGTGTTGCAGGGCATCGCGATCGCCTGGGCGCCCGCGGCGATCAGCAGATCGCGGATCCGCCGCATCTCGGGCAGGGGATCCGCGCCGGTCCCGTGGAGGATCGGGGCCACGCGATCGGGGATCTGCGGGAGGTTCGCGACCAGGACCGGGAGGTGCTCCTGGTCGCTGGTGACGGGCGTCAGCTCCACGAGCTTGCGCAGGAAGTCCGCCGTCGCCAGCGGGCCCATGCCGCCCAGGATGCCCAGGGTGTCCGGCCTCAAGAGAACAAGCTCTCCTGCGCGAAGAGCCCCACGCTGCCGCCGGTGTGCACGAAGACGACGTTCTGGTCCGCCGTCCAGCGGCCCGCCTTGACCAGCGCGATGAGCCCAGCGAAGGCCTTGCCGCTGTAGACCGGGTCGAGCAGGACCGCCTCGTGCTCCGCGAGCATGCGCACCGCGGCCACCATGCCCTCGGTCGGGACGCCGTAGCCCCCGCCCACGTACCCGTCGTCAGCGACGACGTGCTCCGAGCCGATGGCGGGCAGGCCCATGAAATCGGCCGTGGCGTCCACGAGCCGCTGCACGATGGCTTCCTGCTCCGCCTGGGGATCCCCGGCGCTGATGCCGAGCGTCGGGATCTGCGAGCCCGAACCGATGAAGCCGACGACCAGGCCGGCTTGGGTGCCGCTCGAGCATGTGGCCACGACGACCTCGTCGATCGTCAGGTCCAGGGCGTCCGCCTGGCGCACCGTCTCCAGCGCGCAGTTCACGTAGCCCAGCGCCCCGACGGGGTTCGAGCCGCCGCCCGGGATCAGGTAGGGCCTGCGGCCCTGCGCCTTCAAGCGCTCCCCGTGCGCGAACAGCTCGGCCGTCATGTCGTGACCGGCGTCGAAGCAGCTGAGGCTCGCCCCGAAGAGCCGGTCCAGGAACACGTTGGCGCCCGACTCGTAGCCCGCGCTGTCATCCGCCACCCGGCGCTCCAGCAGGAGCTCGCAATGCAGGCCCGTCTTCGCCGCAGCCGCCGCCGTCTGGCGGCAGTGGTTGGACTGCACGGCACCGACGGTGACGAGCGTGTCCGCCCCCTCTTCCAGCGCTGCCGCGACGAGGAACTCGAGCTTCCGAGTCTTGTTGCCGCCGGTCGCGAGGCCGGTGCAGTCGTCACGCTTGATCCACAGGCGAGGGCCACCGAGCGCCTTCGACAGGCGGTCCATGGGCTCGAGCGGGGTCGGCAGGTGCGCCAGGCAGATGCGGGGAAAACGAGCCAGGTGCATCGAGGCTCAGTCCTGGACGGTCACCGTGTTCATGCGGATCGCCTTCGACGGCTTTCCACTGCGGCTGCCGAGGCCCTCGATCTGCTTCACGATGTCCATGCCTTCGTTCACCTTGCCGAAGACGGGGTGCTGGCTCTGGGTGCTGCGATCGAACCAGTCCAGGAAGCTGTTGTGCACCGTGTTGACGAAGAACTGCGAGCCACCGGAGTTGGGGCTGCCGGTGTTCGCCATCGAGAGCGTGCCGGGCTCGTTGCTGATCTTCGCCGTGAACTCGTCCTTGATCGTGCCGTGCGGAGGACCGCCGGTGCCCGCGCGCGAGCTGTTCGGGTCCTTGCTGTGCGGGCAGCCGAACTGGAGCATGAAGTTGGGGATGACCCGGTGGAAATGCAGGCCGTCGTAGAAGCCGGACTTCGCCAGGGAGATGAAGTTGGCGGCCGTGACGGGCATCTGGTCGAGAAAGATCTCGGCCTTGAAGGTTCCCTCGGAGGTATCGAAGACGGCGGTGGGGTTGGCCATGAAGCGGCTCCTTTTCTGCGGTGAGGCCGGCAGATTGACACGCGATTCGGCCGAATGTCGCGCACCGAGGGGGTCAGGACATCATGGGGGGTCAGGAGATTGGACCGCCGTGATGTCCTGACCCCCCTTGATGTCCTGACCCCCCTTGATGTCCTGACCCCCCTTGATGTCCTGACCCCACCTGATGTCCTGACCCCACCCGGGCTTCGCGGCATCATGCGGCATGGCGCTTCCCCTCCCCGCCGGCTCGCCGCTCCAGCTGATCGAGCCCCCGTGGTGCTTTGGGCCCCGGGCGGGGAAGCTCATCGACGTCCCGCTGCTGACCTTCCAGCTGCGCTCCGCTGGCCGCCCCGGACGCTGGGCCGTGCTCGGCGACATCCCCGATGACTTCGAGTCCCTCGAGGCGGCGCTGGCCCTGCCGGAGGTGGCGGGCGCGGCGGCCCTGGCCTGCGATGGGATCGACATCTGGTTGGGGCGGTCCCAGGAAGCCGCGCTGGGCAGCTGGCCCGTTCGCCGGGAGGAAGGCACGACCCTGGTCCGGGTGGAACTGCGGGACCCGGAGCAAGCAGACGCCTTTCTCCGCGCACTCCCCCGGGGGGCCTGAGCCCCGAATTCCTCCCCCCGCTATGCTCCGTCGCATGGGCGGCGTCCTGCTGGTGATGATGAAGGAGATGCGGGCGACACTGCGGGATCCGCACGTCATCGCCTACCTCGCCTTCCCGATCCTCCTGTACCCGGCCCTGATCTGGGGCGTGACCCAGTTCATGACCCTCGAAGCGGGCCGCATCGAGGGGGAGAGCCTGCGCGTCGCGGTCGAGGCGCCGGAGGTGCTGCGCCAGCGCTTCGACGAGCCTCCCCTGACGCTCGTCGCTGGCACGCTCGACACCCTCGACGCCGGCGAGGCCGACGCCTTCGTGCAGCTCAAGGACGACGGCGTGCTGCACGCGACCGTCCACCACAGCTCGCTCCGGCCGCGCAGCACACGGACACGCAAGGCGGTGCGCAAGCGCCTGGATGCCCTGCGGGACGAACGCCTCGTGACCATCGCCGAGTCCGTCGGACTGGACCCCGCCGCGGTCGCACGCACGAGCTACAAGGGCATCGCGATCGAGGCCCCGGCGCAGACCATCCCCGGCCTGGTCGCCGTGCTGCTCGCGGCCATGACCCTCATCTCCATGACCCTCGCGGTCATCTACCCCGCGGTGCACGTGACGGTCTCCGAGCGCGAGGCGGGCACCCTGGAGACGACGCTCGTGGCGCCGGTCTCGGGGCGCACGCTGCTGCTGGGCAAGTGGGCCGCCTGCGCCTTGTGGGCCGTTTCTGCCGCCGCGATCAACGCGCTCGCGGTGCTGCTCACCCTCGCCCACATCGCCGCCGTGATGCTGAAGGGCGCGCTGGACGTCCAGTTCTCCCTGCTCGGCGCCCTGGCGAGCGTGCCGGCCGTGCTCGGCGCCGCCGGCTTCACCGCGGCGACGCTGCTGCTCTTCATGGTCCCGGCCCGCACCTTCAAGCAGGGCGAGGTCCTGGGCTCCCTGGCCCTGGGGCCGCTGATGCTGGCCATGGGCGTGGGCGCCTGGGGGGCGATCGAGCAGGTCGCGTGGGTCATCTGGGTGCCGCTCGCGGGGCTCATCCCGGTGCTGCGGGACGCGCTGATCGGGGAGCCCTCGCTGGCCGCCATCGCGTATCAGGCGCTGGCCACCGCGGGGCTCGGCGCCCTGATCCTGAGCCTCGGGGCCGCCCTGGTCCGCCGCGAGGACTTCCTCTTCGGGGGCGTGCTGCCCCGCTGGATTCGATGGGCAGGAGCACGATGATCGAGGTCGACTCGCTGGTGAAGGCCTTCGGCGGCGATCCGCCCAAGCTCGCCGTGGACTCGCTGTCCTTCCGGGCGGAACCCGGTCAGGTCTACGGCCTGCTGGGCCCCAACGGCGCGGGCAAGACGACGACGCTGCGCATGCTCGCGACGCTGCTGACCCCGGATTCGGGCACCGCGCGCGTGGCCGGGCACGACATCCGCAGCTCCCCCGAGGCCGTGCGCGCCTCGATCGGCTACCTCTCGGGCAACACCGGCCTCTACGGACGCCTGACCGCGCGCGAGATGATCCTGTACTTCGCCCGCCTCCAGGGCGTGCCCGAGCCCGAGCGCCGCACCGACCGCCTGCTCTACCGCTTCGGCATCGACGACTACCGGAACCAGCGCTGCGACGCGCTCTCGACGGGCATGGGCCAGAAGGTGTCCATCGCCCGCGCCATCGTGCACGACCCGCCGGTGCTCATCCTGGACGAGCCGACCGCCGGCCTCGACGTGCTCGTCTCGCAGACCCTGCTGGAGTTCGTGGAGGAGGCGAAGGACCACGGCACCTGCCTGATCTACTCGACCCACATCATGAGCGAGGCCGAGCGGCTGTGTGATCGCGTCGGCATCCTCCACGAGGGTCGCCTGCTCGCCGAGGGAACGCCCGAAGAGCTCAAGGAGCAGAGCGCCGAGCGCTACCTGGAGTCGGCCTTCATCCACTTCGTCCGGGCTGCGAGCCGGTGAGGGGGGCCACCGCCCTCCTGTTCCGCTCGGAGCTCAAGCAGCAGCTCCGCGGTTCGACGGGCATGGCCCTGATGCTGGCCGTGCCGCTGCTCCTGGCGCCGGCGATGGTGGTGGGCGGCGCGTTCTACAAGCAGACCATCGCGCCACCCGACGCCGCCGAAGGCCACGAGGGCACGAGCCGCAGCGTGCGCGCCGTCGCGATGCCGCCCAGCCTGGCGGCAGCCCTCGTCGACTCCGACGGCCTGGAGCTCGCCGAGGGCACCCTGCCCACGGAAGGCCCCCTGGACCCGGTCCTCGCCACCGTCACCCTGAAGGACGGCGTCGCCGAGGTGCGCTACCGCCCCGACGTGAGCTCCTCCCGGGACGCGGCGAAGCGCCTGCGGCGCGTCATCAAGCGCTACTCCCGGCGCCAGGTGCGCGACCAGCTGGAGGCCGCGGGCCTGCCCCGCCGCACCGCAGAACTCCTGGAGATCGAGACGATCGATCGCGCGACCGAGGCGGCTCGCGCGGGGGGCCAGGCCGGGGCGCTCGTGCCGGCGGTCCTGCTCCTGGTCCTGCTGGTCAACTGCCTCTACGCCTCCGCCGACCTCGTCACCGGGGAGAAGGAGCGCGGCACGATCGAGACCCTGCTCAGCACCCCGCTGGACCGCCGGGCGATCGTGGCGAGCAAGTTCGCGGTGGTGCTCCTGTTCGGGGTCGGCTCGGCGTTGATCGCCCTGGCCGCGCTGTACGTGAGCACCCTCGTCGCCCCCGTCCTCGCGGCGAAGGCCGGCCTCGCGGGCCTCACCGCGGGCGGGCTGCTCGCCCTGGTCGGCGTGTCCACCCTGCTGAGCGCCCAGATCGCCGCGATCACCCTGCTGCTGGCAGCCTGGTCGCCGAGCTACCGCGCCTTCTCGATGCTGTCGATGCCGGTGATGCTGGTCCTGATGATCCCCGCCGGGCTGCCCGCGCTGCCCGAGGTGGAGCTCAGCCTCTTCCTCGCGATCACCCCCATCGCCAACGCCTGCGTGGCCTCGCGCGATCTGCTCGCCGGCACCGCTCAGGGCGGCGCCATCACCCTGGCCCTGCTCTCCTCCGCCGCGTACGCCGCGATCCTGCTTGGCTTCGCCTGGCGGCTGCTGGGCCGGGAGGACGTGCTGCTCGGCAGCATGACCGCAAGGCGCCGCACGAACCGCGCCCGCGAGGCGATGATCGTCGGCCTCATCGGTCTGGTGCTGGTCTGGTTCTTCGGTCAGCTCGTCCAGTCCATCGACCTGGCCTGGGGCCTCGCGGGCACCCAGATCCTGCTCATCGCCGGCCTCGCGGTGGCCTCGCTGGCCGTGCTCCACCAGCCGCTCGCGGAGACCTGCTCGCTCCGCCGCCCCAGCTCCACGAACCTGCTGCTCGCGGTCGTCGCGGGGCTCTGCCTGCCGATGCTCGGGGGGGTCGTCGCGCAGCTGCAGGCGCCCTTCGTGGCGATGCCGGAGGACTTCGCGCGGGAGTTCGCGGAGCAGATCCGCGGCGAGCGCTCCCTCGGCCTGACCCTGCTCCTCGTCGCCGTGTTGCCCGCCTTCTGCGAGGAGCTGCTCTTCCGCGGCGCGATCCTCGGCCTGACCCGCGGGGCCTGGCGGAACGGGGTGCGCGTGCTCGTGGTGGCCCTGCTCTTCGGGCTCTTCCACCTGATGGCGGCGCGCATCATCCCCACCGCCGCGCTGGGCCTGCTGCTGGGCTTCGCGACGGTGCGCAGCCGCTCGCTCTGGACGTCGATCACGATGCACGGGATCAACAACGGGCTGGGCGTGCTGACCCTCTACCTCATGCCGGACTGGCAGCCCGGCTGGCTGCTCCTGATCGGCGGCTCAGCGGTCTGCGTGGCGGCGGTGGCGGCGATGCAGGAGGCCGAGTAGCAGCAGCCAGGCGAAGCCCCCGCCGCCGGGCGCGGCCGTGCAGTTGCAGTCCTCGGGCTCGGGCTCCGTGCCCCCCTCGCCGACCCCGGTCCCGCTCAGCTCGAGGCGGACCTCGGCCCAGGTCGGGTCGTTGGTGCCGAAGACCAGGGCGGCGGAGAAGGCACCGTCGGCCAGCGGCGTGACGGACAGCTGGATGGGCTCCTGCTCCCCGCCCAAGACGGGCAGGTCGGGGGCGCTGACGCGCACCGACACGTTGGAGGCGTCCACCACCACGAAGGGCGGCAGGTCCACCAGCCACAGCGCGCCGGCGCCGTCGTTGGCGAGGACCAGCGGCACGCTCTGCTCGGTGCCGACCTCGAGATCACCCAACGCGAGCACGTCGCCCTCGCTCAGCTCCGTCTCCCCGGCCTGCAGGCGCAGCTCGGGCGGCTGCTGCTCCGCGACCCCCAAGACCGTGACGCGCCAGGCGGGGTCGTCGGGGTCGTCGCTGGCGACCACCAGATCGAAGGAGAAGGGCCCCGGCAGCAGGGGCGTGATCTGCACGCCGACGTCCGCCGCCTCGCCCGGCTGGAGCGTGGTCGGCGCGTCGTCCACCACGTTCGCCACGACCCCCGACTCGCCCAGCACGAACACGCGCTCGGGGTTGCCCGTGAGCAGCAGGTCCGCCGTGCCGACGTTCTCCAGGGTCCAGGCCAGGCTGACACCCACGCCCACCGACAGCGTGCCGAGGGAGTCCTGTCCCCCGGACTGCAGCTCGATGGCGCCCCGCTGCACGGCGAGGTGAGGCGCGGTGCCGGTGGCGCTGAGGCTGATGGTGTAGGCGGGCTCGTCGGGGTCGTCGTTGGGCACCACCAGGTCGACGGAGACGAGGCCCTCGCGGGTAGCCAGCAGCTCGACGGCGACGGACTCCGCAGCGCCAGGCGCGAGCGAGACCGAGGGCTGGCTGAGCACGGTGGCGACGAGCCCATCGGGGTTCACGACGGCCACGGGATCGGGCAAGCCGAGCAAGGCGAGCGGCCCGCTGCCGGCGTTGCCGACCTCCCAGACCAGGACCTGCGCCTCGCCCACCCGCAGGTCGCCGAGCAGGTCCTCGCCGCCATCCACCAGCAGCTCGCCGTCGCGGCGCAGCTCGGCGTCGGGCTCCACGGCCTCGCCCTGGAGCAAGAGCAGCAGCAACGGCTCGTCCGGGTCGTCTGATTCGAGGGTGACGGTGAAGGAGAAGGGCCCCGCCGCGATCGGGCTCAGCGAGACCTCGAGCG
>JAJDAI010000906.1 GCA_029261955.1 Deltaproteobacteria bacterium
TCGTCTACGGCATGCCCTACGACGACTGGAAGGCGAAGAACCAGATCTGAGGTGCCGCCTCGAGCCTAGTGCTCGCCTGCGGCCTTCTTCGGCTTCGCGGGCTTGTCGGCCTTCTTCGACTCAGCGGGCTTCTTCGACTCAGCGGGCTTGTCGGCCTTCTTCGGCTTGTGGCGCTTCGCCGGCTTGTCGGCCTTCGCCCCCTCGTCGTAGTCGGCGGCGCCGGCCTTCGGTGAGGCCTTCTTGTCGCCGTCCCCGGCCTTCTTGCGGGCCTTGCGCTTGCTCCGCTTCATGTTGTGCCGCTTCGGCGTCCAGCCGGCCGGAGGCTTCGCATCGAAGATGGCCACGCCCGTCTCGCTGAAGCGCACCGGGCTGCCCTCACGGTCGGCGAAGCCCCGCATCACCCGGCGGGCCTGGGCCCGGCTGATCGGCGTCGGCTGGTACGAGTTGAGCCGGTTGTTGATCTGCATGGGGATCAGCTCGAAGCGGTCGATCGCCCCGTCCTTGATGACCATGCGGCAGAGCATGCCGAAGCCCTCGCCGAACTTGTTGGGCCCGAAGCGCCCCGGCGACCCGAAGACCATGTTGCCCAGGCTCCAGACGACCGGCTTGCCGCGCACGAAGCCCCAGGGCTGGCCGTCGTGGCTGTGGTGCCCGACGATCGCGTCCACCCCCGCCTTCGTGAACCGGCTCGCGAGGTCCCGCTGCGCGCGGTTGACGGGGCTGTAGTTGTCGCCCCAGTGGGGGTAGGCCACGACCAGGTCCGCCCCCTTGCGCGCGTCCTTGACCATCTCGGACAGCAGCTCGTGACGGAAGAGGTTCACCCCGCCCTTGTCCTTCTTCGCCTCCCAGCCGGCCCGCCGGTAGCGGTCCCAGTTCTGCATGCCGCCGAGCACGGCGACCCGGGTGCCGGCCACGTTGATGACGACCGGCTTGCGGGCCGCGCGCGCGTCCTTGCCCGCGCCGAAGGGCTGGATGCCCGCCTTCTTCGTCAGCTTGACGGTGTCGAGCATGCCCCGCAGTTCGCGGTCTTCGGCGTGGTTGTTGGCGACGCTGACGTGGGTCAGGCCGGCGCCCTTGAGGACCTCGACGCTGGTCGGGTCCTGGCGGTAGCTCCAGACGCCGCCGGGCTTGCCCTTCTTCGTGTGCGGGGTGATCGGCCCTTCCTGGTTGCCGATGAACGCCGCCGCCTTCGCCGAGTCGATGATCGGCTGGATCTTGCGGAACTGCCAGTCCTTGCCCTCCCGCTTCATGCGCCCACCGGCCGCATCGCCCAGCAGCATGTCGCCGCCGAAGAGGATCGCGCCCTCGCCCTCGGCCAGCGGCGCGAAGGCATCCACCAGGGGGTTCTCGAAGGGGGCCACCCGATCGAGCTGGGTGGCGGCCACGGCGAAGGCGAAGGCGAGGATCAGCGGCGGCAGCAGCAGGTGGCGACGCATGGTCTCAGCCCTTCAGGAAGCGGATGGCGCCGCCGGGGAGCAGGTACAGGATGACCATGGTGCCGCCCGAGACGGTGGGCACGTGCTCGCTGCCCGGCCCGTAGACGACCCAGCCGGCGGCGTGGCCGTCGAAGCGCGGGGCGCCGTCCAGCGCGAAGCAGAGGTCGATCTCGCCCGCGGGGTGCTCGTGCCGCGGGCCGGGGCCGGTCATCAGCACCGCGTCGGCGCTGAATCCCTCGCTGGCCTCGCCGGCCTTGAAGACCCGGCTGAAGCGCACCGGCAGCTCGCCGCGGTCGCAGAGGCTTCCGCCTTCGACGCCCGCCTTCATGAGGGCGCCGAGGCCCTGAACCCAGGCCCCCGCGAAGGGGAACTCGGCCTCGAGCGCCTCGAGGGCTGCGGCGCGGTCGCCCAGATCGAGGATCGCCGCGAAGCGGAGCAGGGGCTGCAGGCCCGCTGCGTCGAGGGAGGAGGGGGTCTCAGGCATCGTCATCCTCGTTCCAGGGGGCGTTGACCCAGCCGTTCAGGTCGTAGTCCGCCATGCAGGAGTCCACCAGGCCGCCCCAGTCGGCGCGGTCGCCGTTGCGCTCGGCCAGGAAGAGGTTCTCCATGCGCACGCCGTCGTAGCTGCCGGCGTAGTTGCGCTCGAAGAGCTCCTGCCGCGCGCCGAACTCCGTGCCGATGCCGTCCCAGGCGAGCTTCCACAGCTTCGCGCGGTCCACGGCGTCGGCGTTCGTGCCTCGAAAGTACAGGTCGAAGTAGGGGCGCAGCTCCTCGTTGAGCAGGTCCTGGGAGGAGGAGGGCAGCTGCATCAGGCCGCCGCCGCCGATGTGCTGGATGGTCTCGCGCACCTTCGTGTAGATCTGCGGGGCGAGGGCCCGCGCCGCGAAGATCGAGCGGTGGCTCGGCGCCACGCTGCCGCCGGGGCCCGGGTCGGGGTGGGAGCAGGCGTCGCGCACGAGGGCGTTGAAGGTCCAGGTCCAGCCGACGGCCTCGCCCAGGGCGACGCGCACTCCGCGAAAGCCGTCGGTTCCGAACTGGGCCGCCATCTTCATCAGCAGGCCGCAGAGGAACTCCATCTTCGTCGCGAAGCGCACCGCGCCGTGCAGCATCAGGTTCTGCACCACCTGCGCGAGCACGAAGAACTCGTTGGCCTTGTTGTGGTCCCGGTAGACCAGCACGTTCTCCCAGGGCACGAACACGTCGTCGAAGACCAGGGTCGCGTCGTTCTCGTCGAAGCGGCTGGAGAGCGGGTGGTCGAAGGGGCTCTGCGCGGCGGCCTCGTAGGAGCGACGGCAGAGCAGCTTCAGGCCCGGTGCGTTGGTCGGCATCAGGAAGACGAGGCTCTGGTCGGCGTCCTCCTCGGTCAGCGGCGGGGGGCTGAAGACCAGCGAGCCGTGGGTGAAGGCGGCCGCGGTGCCCACCATCTTCGCGCCGCGCACGACGAAGCCGTCGTCCCGCTCGGCGACCACCCGCACGTTGACGTCAGCGAGCTCGTGCGGCGCCTTGCTCCGGTCCACCATCGGGTTCACGCCGATGTGGTTCATGAAGAGCACGTCGTCGGCCATGCGCTCGTACCAGCGCCGGCAGTTCTCTTCGTAGGGCGCGAAGAAGCCGGGGGCGGCGCCCAGGGACACGGCGAGACCGCCCTTGTAGTCGGGGCTGCGGCCCATGAAGCCGTAGTGCAGCCGCGCCCAGGCGCGCATCGCCTCGGCTCGCTCGTGCAGGTGGCGCCGCGTCCGTGCGACGCGGAAGGCCTTGTGGGAGACCGCGCCGCGCTCGGTGGTCCACGTCAGCGTGCGGGCCATGCGGGGGTCGTGCAGCGTGTCGTAGAGGCTCGCAATGGACCGCGCGGCCTGTCGAAACGCCGGGTGTGAGGGCACGTCGCGAACGCGCTCCCCGGCGTGCCACACCTCGCGCCCGTCGCACAGGCTCTGCAGGTACTCCGCGCCGGTCAGCGCCACGATCACTCCCGGGAAAAGGACGCGGCAAT
>JAJDAI010000907.1 GCA_029261955.1 Deltaproteobacteria bacterium
GCGCGATCGCGCCGTCGCGTCCCTCGATCTGGCCGAGGAGGACAGCCGCCGCATCGAGGGGGTGCTCGCGCGCGCCCGGACCCTGCGTGCCCGGCCGGATCGCACCACCGCCCTGCCCATGCTCGCCGCGCTGGAGGAGCCCCTCCGCCGCAACGGGAGCCGCGAGCTCCTCGCCCGCTTCCTGCTGATCAAGGCGCGGATCGAGGCCGCGGGTCTGGACGTCGCGGCGTCGAGCGCGACCGCCGAGCGACTGGCCCTCGTGAGCGACGGCCTGAGCACGCCCCAGGACCGCCTGCTGGAGCAGATGCTGCGGGGCTTCCTGGCCGCGCGCAGCGGGCAGCGCGACCGCGCCCTGGAGATCCACCTCGCTGTCCGCGCCCTGGCCGAGGAGCTCGACCAGCCCTACTTCGTCGCCCAGTTCGACCTGACCATCGGCTTCCACCACCTGCTGCAGGGTGAGCTGGACGAGGCGGGGGCCCTGGTCGCGAACGTGTTGGACTCCAGCCGCGCGCTCGGCTTCCGCTGGATCACGGCGCAGGCGACCAACCTGCATGCGAGCGTGCTGCGCGCGCGGAAGCAGTGGGTCGAGGCCCGCGCCGCCTACGAGCGCGCCCACGCCGAGTACGACCTGATCGTGAGCGACGGCGCCCCCCTGGTCCTGAACAACCTCGCGGGCATGCTGTGCGAGCAGGCGCTCTGGTCCGAAGCGCGGCCCATCGCGCGCCGCGTCCGCGTCTCCTTCCGGGCGTCTCGCCGCCAACCCTGGGAAGCGATGGCCGTGACGGTGCAGGCGCTCTGCGACGTGGGGGAGGGCCGCTGGGACGCGGGCTCGGCCCGGCTCGCGGAGGCGGCGGAGCTGCTGGAGCCGTGCAGCAGCGCGCAGTCGGGCTCGGCCCAGATGGCCGAGAAGGCGGCCGAGATCGCCCTGGAGTCCGGGCAGCTCGCCCTGGCGATCGAGGCGCTGGAGCTGGCCGCCATGCACTGGCGCCGCCTGGGTCGCGCGGCCGCGCTGGAGGCCGTGCAGGGCCAGATCGACGAGCTCGCTTCGCGGCCGGCCCCGACGAGCTGAGCGCATGCGACCTCCCCCCTCCTCCCTTCGTCCCGCCCCCCGGCCCCGGTAGACTGCGGCGTGGCTCAGGCGTCCTTCCAGATCGCCGTCTACGAGAAGCGTCGGCTCTGCTCGACCCACGTTCTGTGGCCGGGCAGCCACGTCGTGGGCCGGGGCGAAGGAAGCGACCTCGTCGTGCCGGACGAGGTCGTCTCCCGCAGCCACCTGCGGCTGAACGCGAGCGACGGAGCCCTCGAACTCGAGGACCTCGACACCGCCAACGGGACCTTCGTCAACGGCGATCGCGTGCGCCGCTGCCGCCTCGCACCGGGGGATCGCATCGAGCTCGGCGCCTGGGTCCTGCTGGTCGAGCCGGGTCCCCAGGAGGGTGACCTGCCCCCCCTGCCGCCCCTCGAAGAGGGGGCCTACGACGACGAAGCCACGGTCTACACGAGCCCCTCGGAGCTGGCGTCGCGGCGCGGGCGCAGCCGCCAGCTGCGGGAGGCCCACCTGGCCTTTGCGGCCGAGGACGGGCCGCAGACCCGCGCCCTGGGGTCGCGCGGGCTCAGCATCGGCTTCGGGAACGACGTGGACCTCCAGCTGCGCGGGAGCTCGCTCTTCGCGAAGACCGTGGCCGAGATCCGCCCCGAGGGACGCCGCTGGGTCCTCACGGCGAGCTCGTCCCTGACCAGCGTGACCGTGCGCGGCGAGAAGACCTCGCGGGAGACGCTCATCGACGGGGACACGATCGAGATCAAGGGTCAGCGGCTGCTCTTCCGCGGCCCGGTCGCCTGACCCCATCGATCGAGCGGCCGATCTTCGCGCCCGTCCCTTGCGCATCGCAGGGGCCGCCGCTCGAATGCCGTTCGGGCCCCGCCGCCAGCGCAGAGCCCCCCCGGAGATCGACCTGATGCACCTCCCCCGTCGCTTCGCCCGCCTGGCGCCCCTCCTGGCCGGCGCCCTGCTGCTCGGCGCCTGCATCGTCGAGATCGACACCTCCGAGGAGGCTGCAGCCCGCGTGCGGGCCCAGGATCTCGGCGACCTGCCCTACCACCCCGTCGTCTTCCACCTCGACCTGTCGATCCTCGCCTACCAGCTCTACAGCCAGTCCCTGGTCTGGCCCTTCGACCCCTACTACGAGGATCTGTCCGACTCGATCAGCGACCGCGACGACTTCATGGACCTGGTGCGCGACTGGGCCGAGACCACCGGCGACGCGCAGATCGACCAGGGCGCCGGGATCGACGCGATCCGCGGGCCCGGGGTGTTGAGCGGCTTCGACAACGACCCCTCGCACGACCCCATCCTCTACCAGTACAGCCGCCTGCACCCCTGGAGCAGCAGCGTCACAAACGCCGCCGGCACCTGGGCCGAGTACCTGACCCCGTCGGAGATCACCGACTCCATCCGCGAGGTCCACGTCTGCAGCCGCAGCATCGACGCCCCGGAGGGGACCGTCAGCCTGGACACCTTGATGCCCGCGCAGGACGACTTCGCGCCGGGCGCGCGGGACATCCTCATGGCCTTCGAGGGCGGCACGGGGGACAAGGGCGAGGACGACCAGCCGGCCAGCCAGAGCCTGCTCGGCTACGCGCTGCTGCGCGCCGGGGCCGGGGACGAATACGACCTGCACATCGCGTTTCGGGGCAGCCGGAGCGGCTCGGCCAGCCGGGCGGCGCTCGAGGCATTCTCCACCGAGAACGCGCAGGGGAACCCCGACTGGATCACCGACCTGGGCTACGCGAACGTCGACGCGCCCTGGATCTCGGAGCGCGGCGAGGTCAGCCGCGGCATGTCGCGCGCCGTACAGACCGCCTTCCCGCAGATCTTCGCGTGCCTGGACGAGTTCATCGGCCAGGAGCGGGACGTCGCCCCGAAGAACCTCTACGTGACCGGCCACAGCCTCGGCGGCGGCCTCGCGCAGCACTTCGTGAGCTCCCTGATGATGGGCAGCGAGTACGGGCCCGGGGGGGACGCGATGCCGGCCTCGCTGGAGGACTGGCCCTGGCGGCAGGCGAAGCTCATCACCTTCGGCGCCCCGCGGGTCGGCGATCC
>JAJDAI010000908.1 GCA_029261955.1 Deltaproteobacteria bacterium
CCCGCAGAGCAGCTCGACGGCCTTGCCGGACTCGGTCCAGGCGCAGAGCACGCGCTCCGCCCGCCCGTCGCGTGTCAGGCGCAGCTCCAGGCGTTCGCCGGTTCGGGCCCAGCCGCCGTCCACCGACGGGCTCCCACCCGCCGTGTAGGGCGCTTTGCGACCGGCGATCTCCAGCCGCGTGATCGTGTGGCTCGGGGACCAGGCCCCCTTCTTCGCGAGGGCGGCAGGCAGGCCGAGGGCGGCGGCACGCTTGGCGGCCTCCTCGTGCGCGGTTCGCAGCGCCAGCTCCTCGGGGGATGGAGGCTTCTCGCCGGGCTCGCCCGGCCCCACGCGCGGCGTGCCCGGAGCGACCGCCGGATCGACGGGCCCCTCGGCCGCGATGTCCTCGGCGCTGGGCGTGTGCTGGCCGCTGTCGTCGGGCTCGTTGCCGGCCGGGTCCGGCGTGGGCCCCAGGGCCACCTGCGGAGCGTCGGCCGGCGGCTTGACGCCGGGGATCACAGTCTTCTCGGGCTCGTTGGCCTCGGGATCGGGGGTCGGGCGCTCGGGTTCGTTCGCGGCGGGGTCGGGCGTCGGGTTCGTGGACCCGCCCGGGTCCTGTGGCGCGGCGCTCGGCCCGTCGGCGCGGGTGGCGTCCTCGGCCGTCGGGGTGTCCGACGGGCAGCCGGGCAGGGGCGCGAGCAGAGACAGAGCGAAGACGAGACGCAACACGGCAAGAACCTCCGCGCGGAGCCTAGCGCGGATGGGGGGGCGCGGGTCACCCGCGGGTTCGCTGGACTGCGGGTCCACGACCGGCGGCTAGCACGCCGCGGAGCGCTTCGCCTGGGAGGAACTCCGCACTGTGGCCAGCCCGCGCCGCTGATAGCGTGGTGCTGTGAGGGAGGTCTCGATACTTCTGCTTCTGGCGGGTTGCACCGCCGTGGAGCCCGCGTTGCCGTCCTGGTGGGACGGCCCGGGCTATGGCGTGGAGCCGGCAGATGACGACGACGTCGCGGACGACGCCGACTCCCGCGCCACCGGCCTGAGCTGGGACGACCTCGTCCTGGCGGCGACCGCGGTCGGCGGGGATGTTCAGCTCACCGCCTACCAGCTGCGCGGGGGCGAGCTGCTCGAGCACGACCTGGGCACGGCCCCGGCCGGCACCGCCCTGCAGGGCGGAGGCAACTTCGTCCTCCTGCTGCGCTCCGGCCCGACCTCCAGCATCGGCGTCGGCACCTTCTCGCCCGAGTTCAGCCTCGTCACCAACGACCTGCCGGCCAACGCCGACCCGGCCCGCTTCGTGCTCGGCCCCGAGTGCAGCATGGTCCTGGCCACCGGCCTGGGCACCGTCATCGTGGTGCCCGAGGGCGGCCCGGGCGAGCCCGCCTTCGTGGACCTCTCCCCGTGGGCCGACGACGACGGCGACCCGGACGTGCGAAGTGGCTTCGGCAGCGGCGGCCGGCTCTTCGCGGGCCTGTCCCGCCTCGGCCCCAGCGAGCCCGACCCGGCCGGCGCCCTGGTCCTGGAGTTGGACTGCGACGGCGACGTGCTCGACGAGGTGGCCCTGCCACCGGGCGCCCTGCTCGTGGGCAGCGGCGGCGAGGCCGACCGCAACGCGGCCTGGACCGCGGACCGCGTGCTGGCCCTGGACACCGAAGTCGAGCTCCAGGTGGGGGACGCGCTGTTCGAGGATGGGATCGAGGCGGTCGCCACCGGCCAGGACGGCAGCCTCTGGGTGGTGCAGGACGGCGTGCTGCGGTGCCAGGGAGAGGGCGCACCCGTGGACATCGCGGCGGTCCCCGGGGACGTCGTCGCGCTGGAGGTCGCCCCCTCGGGGCGCGTCGCCCTGGCGGAGGACCGGGCCGGTGTGGGCGTGCTGCGCAGCTGGACGGCCGAACTCTGCGCCGTGGACGGCGAGCCCTGGGAGGTCCAGCTCCCCTCGGTCCCCCTGGACGCAGCCGCGATCTCGCTGGGGGACGGATGAGCTCCGCGTCAGCCCTTCTCGATCACGACCCGGCAGCCGGCGCACACGTCCTCGAAGCGCTCCTCGCCCCCGTCGGGCCAGCGCACGACGAGGCTGGCGCTCTGGGCGTCCCCCAGGCCGAAGAACAGCTCGGGCTCGCTGCCGCTGAAGGTGCCCCGCCCGCCGGCCACGACCTCCTGGACCTGGGTGACTCCGCCGGCCTCGACGCTCACCTCGGCGCCGATGGCGAAGCGGTTGTAGCTGCCGGGATCCACGAGCCGCACGACCAGGCGCTGCGCCTCCGTGCAGCGGCCGAGCAGCAGCGAGGGGGCGCCGCCGATGTGGCCGATGACGACGTCGGGCACGCCGTTCTCGTCGAAGTCGGCCAGGCCCACGCCCCGCGAGCTGCCCACCTGCGGGCTGGGGAAGGCGTCGACCTCGGGGCTCCAGTCGGAGCCCGTCAGGAGCAGGTCGGGCTGGTCCTGGAGCGCCTCGCCGGGCTGCTGCCCCGGGCCGTCGGGCGGCTGCACCTCGAGGGGCCCGTAGGCCACCAGCAGCGAGGGCTCCCCGTCCCCGTCGACGTCGATGTCGACCACGGACCAGGACGTCCACTCGGGCTCCTCGGGCACGTCGGAGGCCCAGATCAGCGAGACGTCCACGAAGGACCAGCCACCGGCCCCGCGGAAGACCTCGTGGGTGCCGAAGCTGCTGAACCAGAGATCGCGCTCCCCGTCCCCGTCGAGGTCGCGCACCGCGGCGCCCATGGGGGCGTCGAGCACCGGGATGCCGCTGTCGGGCAGCCGATCCACGAAGCTGCCGTCGCCCCGATTCTCGAGCAGCATCGTGTTGACGTGCCAGGGGCCGAGGTCGTTGGACTGCACGAGATCGACGTCGCCGTCCCCGTCCAGGTCCGACCAGCGCCCGTGCAGCGCGACGCCCCCGTCGCCGCCGGGGTAGGCGAAGGCGGCGGTCTGGTCCGTGAAGCCGCCGACCTCGTTGCGCCAGAACTGGCTGCGGGCCGAGGTGATCTGGCCGACGTGCGGGTTTCCGCGGATGACGTGCCGGCCCAGGAAGAGGTCGAGGTCGCCGTCCTGGTCGGGGTCGGCCCAGCTGAGCGCGGCCACGAGCCCGGCCTGCTGCGAGAAGCCCAGCTCCTCCGTCACGTCAGCGAAGCGGCGATCCCCGCGGTTGTGCAGCAGCACGAAGCGACCGAAGGCGCCGAGGGCGAGGTCCAACAGGCCGTCCCCGTCGAAGTCCGCGGCGGAGGCGGCCGAGCCCAGCTCCGGCAGCGCGTCGGCGAAGGCGTCTGCGTCCGGGCCGTCGAAGGTCCCGTCGCCCCGGCCCCAGTACAGCTCGGGCGGTCCGCCGAGCTGCGTGAACAGCAGGTCCGCGTGGCCGTCGGCGTCCAGGTCCGCGGCGACGACGCCGCCCGCGATCTCGACCAGGAAGTCGTCGATCGAGGGATCCGCATCGGGCGGAGCCTGGATGTCCCGGTCGTGCAGGAAGCTGACGCCGGAGCCCGGCAGGCCGTCCGAGAACCGCGGCCCGACGACGGGATCGTCGCAAGCGGGCAGCTCCTGGCTGTCCAGCGACGAGCCGCCGGTGCAGCCCGCCAGAACAGCGCAGAAGAAAACGAGAAAACTCAACCTCACCCCCTCACCATAGCCGGCCGCTCCGGGCACAGAGCGCCCCTCGACCCCCGCAGCCGCCGCACACAGATTGGTCGCATGCTCTCCACTCGACTCTGTTGGTTCCTCCTCCTCTTCCCCCTCACCCTGGCCGGCTGCCCGACCACGTCGAACGACGACGACTCCGCCGACGACGACGACGACGTCACGGCGGACGACGACGACGCGACAGCCGACGACGACGACACCACCGCGGACGACGACGACGACAACACGCCGCCGCCCGACGACGACGACAGCGCGCCTGACGGGACCTTCCAGGGCCAGGCGCTCGATCCCTTCACCCTGCAGCCCGCGGTGGGCGCCACGGTCTCCGTCGCGCAGGACTCGTCGCTGGACACGGTCACCGACGCCGCGGGGGAGTACTCGATCTTCGCCCCCGCGCTGCCGGAGATCGACATCCGCGCCGCCCTGGGCACCCGCGTGCCGCTGACCTGCGCGGCGCTCCAGGGCATCAACATCAGCCCCACCAGCGGCCTGCTGCACCCCCTCATCGAGCGCGCGGAGCTGGAGAACTTCCACGGCGTCGCGGGCATCGCCTACGACTCGAGCAAGGCCGGCGTGTGGGTGACGGTGGTGGACAGCGGCGGGCAGACGGTGCCCGACACGACCATCGACCTGTCGGCGGCCTACGGTGCCTCGATGATCGCCCAGGACGGCCCGCCGGAGCTGGGGAACACGCTCAGCGCGACGGCATCGCAGATCGTCTTCTTCAACGTGGACGCCGACGCA
>JAJDAI010000909.1 GCA_029261955.1 Deltaproteobacteria bacterium
ATCCCGCTCGCCACGCCCATGACCAGGCTGATGTGCACCGGCGAGTGCAGCAGGCCCGCCTGCTGGAACATGGCGACGGAGCGCACGATGCCGGTGTCGAAGCACTCGCACTCGGGCACGACGCCGTGCTTGTTCATCACGGCCAGGAACTGCTCGATCTTCGAAACCGGGTTGTCGAAGAGCATGGGCGGCCAGGCCCACTCCCCGTCCCGACGCAGCCGCAGGTAGTTGAGCGAGCCAGCGTTCAGGGCCGCGACCTCGGGCTTCGTGCGCTCGATGCAGGCCACGGGGCCGCTGATGTCGTCGCCGAAGACCCCGGTGCTCAGGTTGATGATCATCCCCGGGACCCGCGCGCGGATGGCGTCGACGATGGTCTCGACCACGTCCGGGTCCCAGGTCGGCAGGTGGCCGAGGCCCTCCTCCTGGCGGCGGAAGTGGCAATGCACGACGGTCGCGCCGGCGTTCCAGGCCTGCTCCGCGGCGTCGGCCATCTGCTCGGGGGTGACCGGCACGCCGAAGCGGGCGGGGTCGGTCAGGACGCCGGTGAGGGCGCAGGTCAGGACGCAGGGGGTGGACATGGGGCGCACCCTAGCCGCTGATTGACTCGTCAATCAATTGCGGTTGAGCGCTTCCAGGACCTCGTCTGCCGCGCGCTCGCCGGACTCGACTGCGCCCTCCATGAAGCCCGTCGACTCCCGCGCGGTCTCGGTGCCGGCCCAGAAGATCCGCCCGACGGGCGCCCGCAAGGCCGGCCCCATGACGGAGAGGGAGCCCGGCGGGAAGGTGGCGATGGGCGCGCCGCCGCTGAACTCCTCGGCGGCCCAGTCGGCCTCGCGGTAGTCCGTCGGGCTCAGCGCCTCGTCCCCGAACCAGCGGGCGAAGGTGCTGAGCACGAGCTCCCGGCGCTCCTTGGCGGGCCGCTCCGCCCAGCCGCGGCCGGGCGCACCCACCACGAAGCCGAGCAAGGAGGCCTGACCCTCGGGGCTGACGTTGTCGAAGCAGACGCCGACGGTGCCGTCGGTGCTCACGCCCTCGCCGGACCAGCCCGCGTCCCGCCAGAAGGGGCGGTCGTAGAGCGCGACGCACTTGATGGTCGCGCCCATGCCCACGCGCTGGGTGAGCTGGTCGCGCAGGGTCGGCAAAGGCGGCGTGTAGCGGATGCGGTCGGCCAGGCCGATGGGCACGGCCACGACGACCTGCTTGCAGGACCAGCTCTGCTCGTCGCCGTGCACGACCACGCCGCCTTCGCTCTGCTCGATGCGCCGGATCGGCGCCCCGCAGGTCACGCCGCCGCAGGCCTCAGCCAGGTGCTCGCAGACCTGCTGCGCGCCGCCGACGATGCGCGCGTCCTGGTTGCCGCCGTGGGTGTCGATGAGCTTCGCCAGGCCGCCGCCGCTGTGCAGGTAGTGCAGGAAGTGCAGCAGCGAGAGCTCGCCCAGATCGGAGCCGAAGATCACCCGCGCGGCGGAGTTCACCAGCGCGATGGCGTCCTTGTTGCGCAGGCTGCGCCGGGCGAAGGCCTCGACGGTGGTGGAGTCCCACTCCCGCGCCTTCTTCGCCTTCCAGGGGTCCTCGATGGGGACCTGAATGCACATGCGGTCGATGCGCCACATGGCGATCTGGGTGGCGATGAGGGACCAGGGGTTGATGCGGGGGATGAGGCCCGTGTAGCTCGACAGCCGGCCGCGCAGGTCGAGCACCTTGCGCCCATCGGAGAAGGTGGGCGAGGTCTCCAGCCCGAACTCCTCGACCAGCGCGCTCATGCGCGGCTGACCGGGGCCGATCCACTGGCCGCCGACGTCGAAGGTCCCCTCCCCCATGCGCACGGTCCAGGTCCGCCCGCCGACGCGGTCCCGCGCCTCCAGGACCGTCACCGACTTGCCTGCCGCGACGAGGCGCCTCGCTGCGCTCAGGCCCGCCAACCCCGCTCCGACCACCACCACGTCGCTCATCGCTGCCTCCCGGAGCGCGAACGGTAGCGGGGGCGGGCGGCGCGACAAAGCCCCAGCCCTGGCGCGAGCAGGCAGCGCGCGCTAGATCTTCGCTGCCTCGCACCCCTGGTCCCTGCCCCGGATTCCCGATGCCCCCCCAAGAGATCCCCGCCCTGTTCGCCGAGCTCAAGCGAAACTTCCGCGCCGGCGTCACGCGTCCCCTGTCCTGGCGTCGCACCCAGCTGGGGCGCCTCAAGGCGCTCATCAAGGAGAACAAGCAGGTCCTCGAGCAGGCGCTGAAGGCCGACCTGGGCAAGTCGCCCTTCGAGAGCTGGGTGGCGGAGCTCGGCTTCACGATCAACGAGATCGACCACACCCTCGCGCACCTGGACGAGTGGGTGCGGCCGGAGACGGTGTCGACGCCGCTGGCCTTCCAGCCAGCGCACAGCGAGATCCGCAGCGAGCCGCTCGGCGTCGTCTTGATCATCGGGCCCTGGAACTACCCGGTGCAGCTGGTGCTGGCGCCGCTCATCGGAGCCCTCGCCGCGGGCAACTGCGCCATCCTCAAGCCCTCGGAGGTCGCGGGCGCTTGCAGCACCGCGGTCGCGCAGCTCGTGCCGAAGTACATGGACCCGCAGGCGGTGCGGGTGGTCGAGGGCGCGGTGCCGGAGACCTCGGCCCTGCTCGAGCTGCCCTTCGACCACATCTTCTTCACGGGAAGCACCGCCGTCGGCCGCATCGTCATGCAGGCCGCGGCGAAGCACCTCACCCCGGTCACGCTGGAGCTGGGCGGCAAGTCCCCGGCCATCGTGCACAGCGACGCCAACCTCAAGGTCACGGCCCGGCGCCTCGTCTGGGGCAAGCTCTACAACTGCGGCCAGACCTGCGTGGCGCCCGACTACGTGCTGGTGCACGAGTCGAAGAAGGACGCGTTGGTCGCGCTGATCCGCAAGACGGTGGGCAGCTTCTTCGGCGCGGACATCCGCAACAGCGTGGACTACAGCCGCATCATCAACGAGCGGCACTTCGATCGGCTGGTGGGGCTGCTGGAGGGTCAGAACGCCGCGATCGGCGGCGGCTCGGACCGCGACTCCCTCTTCATCGAGCCCACGGTGCTCGTGGACGTGGACCCCGCGAGCGAGGTCATGCAGGAGGAGATCTTCGGGCCGATCCTGCCGATCCTCACCTACCGCACGCTCGACGAGGCCATCGACTTCGTGAACGACCGCGACAAGCCCCTCGCGCTCTACGTCTTCACCAACAACCGCAAGACGCGCGAGGCGGTGCTGGGCCGCACGAGCAGCGGCGGCGCGGCGGTCAACCAGACGGTGCTGCACCTGGCCGTGCCCGACCTGCCCTTCGGCGGCGTCGGCCCGAGCGGCATGGGCGCCTACCACGGCCGCACCAGCTTCGAGGCCTTCAGCCACCGCAAGGCGATCATGAGCAAGCCGACGGTCGTCGACCCGGACCTGCTCTACCCGCCCTACACGGAGTTCAAGAAGGGCATCACGAAGCGGGTTCTCTAGCCCGGGGGCCGCGGCTCAGGGCGCAAAGGCCACCCCGCTCGCATCCGCCCCCTCGATGAGCGCGGCGCCATCCACCGACAGGAAGCTGCCACGCGCCAGCATGCCCAGCGGCTCCCCCACCACCCGCGCCAGGGCAAACTCGGCGTCGGTGCGCAGCCCGGCGACCTCGACGAGGCCCCCACCGACGTTCAGCAAGGCCACATCCACGAAGCCCTCCCCCGAGATGCGCCAGGCGGGCACCTCGCCCGGGATCGCCTCGACGAGCAAGGGCGCCTCGTCCCCCACCCCGCCGACGCGGTAGGGCGCCAGGACCGACAGGAAGCCCGGCGCGCTCGCCTGCACGACCCCGTCCAGCACCTCGTGGTGCGTCGTCGCCCGCCCGCCCTCGATCTCGTGGGCGTAGGGCGCGCGGTCCTCCTCGTAAGGCGGCTGCTCGACCAGCAGCTCGCCGTCCGAGGCCACGAAGACGTCCACCCCGGCCAGGGCGCGCTCCCAGCGTCCGCCGTCCTCGCGCAGCTCGAAGCTGCCCCCGCTGTCGAAGCCCGCCCAGCCGTTCATGCGCCAGCGGTGCTCGCGCGGGTCCTCGTCGCTGGCGATCCGGTCCGCCAGCACGAAGTAGCGCCCGCCCACAAAGGCCACGCTGCGCTCCACCTCGCTGCTGCGGTAGTCCTGCCAGGCTTCGGCGTACTCGATCGCCCCATCGACGTGCCCGTGCTCCAGGAAGGCGTCGGCGTCCCCGAAGTTGGTCAGCAGGCCCTTGTCCGGGGCGGCCTCGCCGTCGATGAGCACGAGGTTGTGGGCCTCGCTGTTGGCGGTGCGGGCGTTGTTGTAGTCCACCGGCTTGAAGTAGCCCGGGTCCATGAGCAGGTACTCGCCGTAGGCCGCGAGCTGGAAGGACGTGCTGTCGACGTGGTCGTGCAGCGTCTTCCGGGCGTCCCCGTGCTCGGCGATCAACATCCCCCAGACGGCGTCGT
>JAJDAI010000910.1 GCA_029261955.1 Deltaproteobacteria bacterium
CTCGCGCCCGCCGGGCGCGCCGAAGGCGCCGTCGCCGTCGCCATCCACGTAGATGGGGTTCGTGATCGCGCGGGGGGCGCGCGCCCCGTTGTATTGCGGCAGGCCCCGGGGCAGCGGGTCGGCGCCGAAGGCCGCGACGACGACGTGGGAGTCCCCGTCGATGGGCACAGGCACCGTGCCGTCGAACTTCACCAGCTCGCCGGGCGCCGTCGTGAGCACCGAAGCCACCTGGTCGCAGTTCACGAAGACCACGAAGTGGGTGACGTCGATCTCGGGCAGCGCCTGGATCTCCAGGGCGAGCTCCACCTCGCCGTCGGTGTCCGTGACCTGCCCGCCGGGCCCTTCGCCGGCGATGGAGGCCAAGGCGAAGGCGCCCGTGCTCACCACGGCCTGGCCCGTGCGGAAGGAGTCGGTCAGCGCGTCCAGGTCGAGCTCCGCCGGCACGTCGCTGGGGGCTCGCACGTAGGTGCGGGGGAAGCCGACGCTGCCGCCGCCGTGGTCGTCCGAGCAGCCCACCGCGATCATCTTCTTGCCGGTGTTGACCATGCTCATCCAGTTGTCGAAGCGGCGGTTGCCGTCGATGAAGATGTTGCCGTGGCCGTTCATCACCTCGATGCCGTCGAGGTTCCAGGACCACAGCGGCGCGTCGGGCTCGAAGCCCAGCAGCGTCGGGTCGTCCAAGCTGGGCGCGCCGGCCACGCGGTCCCAGCCGATGTCGTTGAGCCAGCCGGGGTGGTTCATCAGGTTCACGCCGCCGCCCGAGCGGTCTCGCATGGCCTCGAAGAGCTGCTCGATGTCCATGCCGTACCACTCGACGTAGCCGCCGCGTGGGCTGCCGTCTGGCTCGGCCGGGAACATGGTCATGTGCTCCACAGCGACCGAGGTGACCTCCTCGCCGATGACCCCGTTCACCCAGTCCGCGACCCCCGCTTCGGCCGGCACGGCGCGGCGGTCCACGATGTTTTCGTGCTCGGTGTGGATGACGATGTCGAGCCCGTGCGCGGCCGCGTGCTGCAGCCCCACGCCGGGGTTGGTGCGGCTGTCGGGGCTGTCGGAGCTGTGCACGTGGGTGTCCACGGAGATCCAGCCAGTCGTATCGACCACCTGGCTCAGCTCCGCCGAGATGGACGCCGAGCCCCCCTCGGGCACCACCACGGTCCCGCTCGCCGGCGCGAACTCGTAGCCCCGGGTGACCGTCCAGTCCCAGCTGCCCGGAGGCAGCCCGATCTCGCCCTCGCCCGCCAGCCAGAAGACCCGGCTCTGCCCGTCGTCCCGCACCGCGACGAGCTTGCCGGGGCTCGGCGCGCCGTCCGCGGTGATCGTGTGCTCCAGGCGACCCTGCGGCCGCAGCGCCAGCTCGAGCCCGGTCTGGCCGACCGTCACCGAGACCGGCTCGGCGTTGTCGCGCCCCTCGCCCTCGGCGATGAGGCGGTAGGACCACGCGCTCGCGAACTCGGGCACCGGGATGCGGAAGCCGCCCTGCTCGTCGGTCGTGGCGCGGTAGAGCCCGCCCCAGTCCGACTCGGGGGTCATGGCCTGCACGTTGACGCTGCCTTCTGTTCCAGCCCCGGCCCCATCCACCAGGCGGCCCTCGATGAACGCGAGCTCGGCGGGCTGCTCCCGCAGCGGCGTCGGGTTGGCCTCGAGCAGAGGCTGGATGGCCGAGCCGCCGTCTCCGTCGCCCACCGCGAGGTATCGGCTCAGGGTCTTGCTCTCGCCGCGCGCGAGGCTGAAGCCGTCGCTCAGCTGGTTCAGGTCCACGCCCGCCTGCACCCCCGAGAAGGTGATGGTGGCCAGGTTTCCGCCTTCGACCCCGAGCGCGTAGGCCCCAGCGCCGTCGCTCGCGAGCAGCCAGGGCAAGCCTGCGTCCAGCCCGAGTCCGCCGAGGTCCACGCGGTCGCTGGAGAAGGAGAACTCATCCATCGTCTCGCCGTGCTGGAAGAGCGCGGCGCTGACGAGGGAGAAGGGCCCGTCGCTGGCGTTGAAGACGTTGATGTCGATGCGCAGCACGTCGCTGTCGGGCTCGAGCACGTAGTCGATGGTGATGGCGGCGCCGTAGGGCTCGCTGTAGGGCCGGCCGCCGTCGGACGCGGCCTCCTTGATGAGGGTGTGCTCGACCAGCCAGTGGATGGAGTCGGAGCCGGTCGCGCGCACGATGGCGGCGCCCCCGTCGGAGCCGTCCGCGAGCACCTCGACCCGATCGGCCTCGAAGGCGCGCAGCGTGGACCGGGCGAACTGGAAGATGTCGGGCACGATGAAGACGAAGCCCAGCTCGTCCAGCTTGTCCTCGGAGGCGACGCAGTCGCGCACCGGGACCGCGTCGGCCAGGACGCCGCCGTAGTACCAGTAGGTGGACTGCTCCCCGGTGTCCGTGATGACGAAGGCCGCGCGCTCGTTGGCCAGCAGCAGGTCGCCGGCGGTGCCCACGGCGGCGCGTCCGGGCAGCGTCTCGTCGACGCCGATCACGCGGGCGACGGCTCCGCCGACCGGTGGGCAGCCCTCCGCGAAGAGGCCTTCGCCGGTGGGGATCGGATCGGGCTCGGGCTCGCCGGGCTCGGGCTCGGGGCAGGCGGCGAGGAGGAGGCAGAGAAGCAGTGAGAGTCGCACGGCGAGCAAGCTAACACGCCACCCGCCCGCCCCCTGCGGGCACCTCGAGCCCCCAAGGCATCAGGGGGGTCAGGACACCTTGATGTCCTGACCCCCCTCGATGTCCTGACCCCCTCAGTGGAGGGGGCTGCGGGCTACTGCACGCAGAGGTTGTAGGCGCCCGTGCCCGCGCGGCGGCGGACGCGCCAGCGGTGCAGTACGACCGAGTTCTCGTTGTAGGAGACCGACTCGGTGGAGTCGCCGTTGTTCGACTTCTGGCGGTCCCGCCAGCGGCTGCCGTTGAAGTACTGCAGGTGCAGGTCGAAGTTCGTGCCCGAGTCGCCGCTCAGGTCGGCCTCGAAGAGCCCCGAAGCCGCCGCGGCGTCCGTGTAGTAGTCGTCCTTGTTGGTGCCCGAGAGCACGCCGGTGAACTCGCCGCCGGGGCAGGAGGTCGCGCACTCGGGGGCGAGCTCGCAGTCCAGGTCGGCGCAGTCGGTGTCGCCGTCGAGGTCGTTGTCGATGCCGTCACCGCAGTCCTCGGGCGTCGCGCAGGCCAGGTCGAGGGCGCAGTCGCTGTCGGCGCAGTCGAAGGCGCCGTCCACGTCGTTGTCGATGCCGACGTCGCAGACCTCGTCCAGCAGGCCAGCCGAGCCGCCCGCCACGCAGACCGACACGAGCTCGGAAGAGCCGAGACTATCGAACAA
>JAJDAI010000092.1 GCA_029261955.1 Deltaproteobacteria bacterium
TCCGGGGGATCGGGAATCGCGGGGACCTTCGCGGAGGACGGCAGCGCGCTGGCGGTGACCACCGTCAGCGGCGTGCTCGACACGCGGACGCTGTCGGCGGCCATCAACCCGACCGGCGGCCCTGGCGTGGCCTGCGAGCTGCTCCTGGCGACGGTCGGCACCGAGTGCCGCGAGTGCGGTCAGCCCGAGCCCGGCGAGTTCTGCGTGGACATCGTGACCGACGAGATGCTCCTGCCCGAGCAGCCCGGCGCGGCGTTTTCGGTGACGGGCTGCGCCGATCTCATCGAGCGCTTCGCCGCGACCGGCCAGTGCGCCGAGGCGGCGGCGAGCTACGACCCCAACGGGGGCGGCTTCTACGAGCTCTGCCCGGACTACGACGCCCGCTGATGCCCGTGCTCGCTGGGTCCTGAGCCGGTACGCTGGCGGCGAGGGAGACTGGGGATGTTGGGAGCGATCCGCCGACGCGGGGTCCGTCCGTTGGACCTGGTGTGATCTCGCCCCGGCGTCTGGTCCCGTGGTTCGGCGCCCTGGTCCTGCTGCTCTTTGCCGCGGCCACCATCCACATCGTGCGCGAGACCCGCGCCCTGAACGCCGAGGCGGAGCAGCGGCAGGACTGGATGCTCGCGCTCCAGCGCTCCTTGCACACCCTCCAGACGAACCACCCGGACGCCCCGGTCGTGGGCGAGGCCCTGGCTCGCATCGAGCAGATCGCGGCGGAGGTCGCTGAGGACAGCCCCCACGAGGCGGTCGCGAACAAGCTGGGTCGGGCCAGCCGCAGCCTGGCGCAGACCCTCGACGACCCGCAGCTCCGCACCCCGAACCGCGGGGCCCTGCTCGACGCCGGCGAGCGGCTCAGCGCGCAGCTCTGGGAGGACACGCGCGACGTGAAGGAGCGCTGGGATCGGAACCAGGCCGAGCTCGTCTTCGTCGCGGTGGGGGCCTGCAGCTTCGCCGGGCTCAGCCTGCTCCTGGGGCTGGTGGCGCAGGCGCAGCGGCGCCGCGCGGTCGCGCTGGGCGAGCAGCTCCAGGTGGCCCTGACCCAGGCGGCCGCGGACCGCGACCGGGCCGAGGAGGCCAGCGCCGCCAAGTCCGAGTTCCTCGCCACCATGAGCCACGAGCTGCGCACCCCGCTCACGGCGATCCTCGGCATGACCGAGCTGCTGGCCCTCACCCAGATGAGCCCTCGGCAGCGCGACTACCTCGCGGTCATCGACAACGGCGGGGAGGCCCTTCTGCGCTTGATCAGCGACGTGCTCGACCTGAGCCGCATCGAAGCGGGCGGGCTCGATCTGAAGAACGAGGAGTTCGACCTGGAGGCGCTGCTCGACGGGATCGTGCTGCTCTTCGGCGGTCGGGCGGACCTGCGCGGGCTGGAGCTGTCGCTGCTCGTCGATCCGAGCTGCCCCGCGAAGGCGACCGGCGACCCGGACCGCCTCCGCCAGATCCTGTTCAACCTCGTCGGCAACGCGATCAAGTTCACGGACGTGGGCGAGGTCCGGCTGAGGGCCTCGGCGAAGGGCGAGGAGCTGCGCATCGAGGTGCGCGACACCGGCCCCGGCCTGCCCGAGGAGGCCCGCGAGCGCGTGTTCGAGGCCTTCCGGCAGCTGGATGCCGGCTCGGACCGACGCCACGGCGGCAGCGGCCTCGGGCTCGCGATCACGAGGCAGCTGGTGGACGCCATGGGCGGGGAGGTGGAGATCGACAGCGAGGAGGGGCGCGGCTCCTGCTTCTCGGTCGTCTTGCCCCTCGGCGGCGGGCTGCCCCGGCGCGCGCTTCCGGCCCCCCAGGAGCCCGTGTTGCTCGTGGGGTCGGGCCTGGCCCTGGACGCGGTGGAGGCCCAGTTGCGCGCCTGGCGCTGGAAGGTCGCGCGGGTCGTGGAGCCAGCGCTGGCCTCGGCGGCCTGCCCGCGACCGGCCCGCATCATCAGCGCCGCGGGGCCGCTCACCGTGGGCGGGCAGAGCGCCGTGGAGCTCGCCGACTTCGCCACCCAGGCGGAGCCCGACAAGCCGCTGCTCCAGCGCCCCGTGCGCCCCGAGTCCATCCGGCGAGGCCTCGGGCCCGGCCTGATCGCGACGACCTCGACCCAGGTGCCGACGGTCGACCCCGGCGGCACCCACGTGCTGCTCGTGGACGACAACGACGTCAACCTCCTCGTCATCGGGGGCATGCTGGAGCGCCTCGGCTGCCAGGTGCACCGCGCCGCCAACGGGAGCCACGCCATCGACGCGCTCGGCGAGACGGTCTTCGACCTGGTGTTCATGGACTGCGACATGCCCGAGATCGACGGGCTGGAGGCCACGCGGATCATCCGTGAGGAGCTGAAGTTCGAGCTCCCCATCGTGGGCGTCTCGGGGCACGCGACCCCGAGCGCGCGCAGCTCGGCCCTCGAGGCGGGCATGAGCGACTACCTGCCCAAGCCCCTGCGCCTGGCCGATCTCCAGGGCGCCCTCGAGCGCTGGTCTCCAAGACGAGACTAGAGATCAGCCCCGGTCGATCGCGTCCAGCAGGGTCGGGACCTCGTCCAGCGCGTTGGGCCAGTGCGGCGCGAAGCGCAGCCAGCCGTCGGGCGTCGACACCGAGGCGCCCCGCTCGCGCAGGTGGCCCGCGAGGCCGAGCACGTCGCCTTCGGCGGGCTTGACGCTGAGGATGCCCGAGCGCCCGTGAGCGACCCGCGCGCTGGTGAAGCCGCGCTCCAGCAAGCCGAGCTCCAGCGCGTCGACCCAGCGCCCCACGTGCTCCTCGATGGCCGGCAGGCCCAGCTCCAACAGCAAGCCGACGCTCGCGGCCAGGGCGGCGTGCCCCGTCGCGTTCGCCACCCCTCCTTCGATGGACGCAGGCCCCGTGCGCAGGGGGCGGTCGTAGCGGAGCAGCCCCTCACCCTCCATCAGGAAGCTCAGCCCGTCCTGGTGCGACAGCCAGCTGGCGTGGTGCGGTCGCAGCTCCGTCCAGCGCTCCGGCCGGGCCCAGAGGATGCCGGTGCCGAGGGGCCCCATCAGCCACTTGTGGCCGCCCGCAGCCAGGTAGTCGATGGGCAGGTCTGCGCTGAGGGGCAGCAGCCCGAGCCCCTGGATCGCGTCGACGAAGAGCTCGGCACCGTGGCGGCGGCAGGCCTGCCCGATGGCCTCGAGCGGCATGGCGAAGCCGGTCTGGAACTGCACCGCGCTCACGGCCACGAGGCGGGCGCCCTCCAGCAGCGGCTCCAGCTCGGCCAGCGCGGCCTCGGGGTCGAGCCGGAAGGCCTCGGCCTCGGCCCAGCGCACCTCCAGGCCGAAGTCCGAGGCCGCGAGCAGCCAGGGCGTGACGTTGGCCGGGAACTCGCCGCGGAACAGCACGATGCGGTCGCCCGGCTGCCAGTCGAGGCCGCGGGCCACCGCGGTGACGCCCTGGGACGTGTTGCCCGTCAGCGCCACCTCCTCCGAGGGCACGCCCAGCAGCGAGGCCACGTTGGACCGCGCCCGCTCGCTGCCCTCGAGCCAGCTGTGCATCGCCCCGATCCCGAGCCGCGCGCCCGCCTGCATCGCGTCGGTCATGGCCTCCAGGACCGGATCCGAAGCGGGGGAGACCGCGGCGTGGTCGAGGTAGATGGGGACCTCGAGCCGCGAGAAGAGAGACCGGTCGCCCAACCGGGCCCTCACGACACGGCCTCACCGAGCGCGTTGATTGAGGCGCCGAGCGCGGTCTCGATGGCCGACTCCCAGGTCGCGCGGTACTCGGTGTTGCTGCCGGCCGGGAAGAGCACGCCGCGGCTCGAGTTCACGACGCCGCCCTCCAGGCCGACCGGCCCGGGCACGAAGCCGCGCACCGCGTCGGCGGCCGCGCCTCCCTGGGCGCCGAAGCCGGGCACCAGGAACAGGGCGTGCGGCATCGCCTCGCGCAGCTCGATGGCCTGCTCGGGCCAGGTCGCGCCCACCACCGCGCCGAGCGAGGACCAGCCGGTCTCCCCGCGCAGGCGCTCGCACAGCGGCCCGAGCTTCCGGGCGAGCACCCGGTAGAGCGGCGCGCCGTCGACGAGCAGGTCCTGGAGGTCGCCCGCGCCGGGGTTGCTGGTGCGCACCAGGACGAAGAGCCCGCGGCCGTTGCGTTCAGCCGCGTCGGCGAAGGGCTCGAGCGTGTCCAGGCCCAGGTAGGCGTTGACGGTCAGCGCGTCGGCGGGCAGCGCGGCGCCCTCGGTGAGGTAGGAGCGCGCGTAGCCCGCGGCTGTGCTGCCGATGTCCCCGCGCTTCGCGTCGAGCAGGATGAGCAGCCCGCGCTTCCTGGCCCTCGCGTTGAGGCGCTCCAGCGCCGCCAGACCCCGCCAGCCCAGCTGCTCGAAGAAGGCGATCTGCGGCTTGATGACCGCGACGCGTCCCTCGAGCCGGTCGATGATCTCGCCCAGGAATTCCTCCACGACCTCGGCCGTCTGCGGATCGGCGGGCTCCATGGAGCCGCGGCGGAACAGCGGCGCGATGCGGTCGAGGTGGGGGTCCAGGCCTACACAGAGGGGGTGGCCGAGGGCGCGGGTGCGAAGGACGAGGTCGTCGGCGAAGTGCATGGCGGCTCCTGGGCGGGGACTCTACCGGCTCCGCAGCCCGAGGAGTCGAGCAGGCGTCAGCCTCGCCCCTCAGCGCCGCGCGCGCCCCCAGGCTGTGAACCAGGTCGCGCCCAGGGTGTCCAGCTCCGCGTCGGCTTCGGCGTTCCCCTGCACGAGCTTCGCGAGCGCCACGTCCAGCTTCATGCCGTGCTTCTCGCCCCGCGCGATCGCCTTCGTCAGGAGCTTCTGGGCCTTGCCGTTCTTGCCCGCCGCCAGCGCGTTGCGGGCCTTGAGCATGGACAGCCGCCCCTTCGCGAAGGGGAAGAGGAAGGCGAAGACGCCCATCTGGCCGAGGGCGAAGCGCACCCGCTTCCGAGCCTGCGGCGTCGGGTCCTCGTCCTGCAGATCGAGCAGCGTCCAGATGCCCAGGGTGTAGGCCATC
>JAJDAI010000911.1 GCA_029261955.1 Deltaproteobacteria bacterium
AGCATCCCCCTGGCCATCCGCGCCTCGGCCGCGGTGCCGCTGCTCTTCCAACCCGTGCGCATCCGGGACCAGGACTTCATCGACGGGGGCGTCGAGCGCAACCTGCCGGTGGACGTGGCCGTCGAGGCCGGCGCGCACCTGGTCATCGCGGTGAACCCGCTGGTGCCCGTGGTCAACGACCCGCGCAGCGAGGACAGCCTCAAGAGCGGCTTCCGCTACCTGAGCGTTCGCGGCATGCCCGCCGTCGCGGACCAGGTCTTCCGCATGCTCGTGCGCAGCCAGGTGCTCTACGGCCTGCGGACCATGCGCGAGAAGTACCCCGAGGTCGACCTGGTGCTCATCGAGCCCGAGGCTCACGACTACACGATGTTCAGCTACCACCCCATGCGCTACAGCGTGAGGTCGAAGCTCGCCGCTCACGCCTACGACTCGACGAAGAACCGCCTGCACCGGGACTCGGACCGGCTGGAGCGGATCTTCGCGCGGCACGGGCTGGAGTTCGACGCGCGGCGGCTCGGACCGCGGCGTGCGCCGGGCAAGAAGCGCGAGGTGTCGCGCTTGTTCCGGTGGTTGGACGCGGTGCCGGGGCTGGGCGGGGAGCGGTCGAAGGAGTTCCTCTAGGACCTCGGCGTGAGCCCTGGCTACTCGGCCCGCCTCGTCCGCAGATCATCCACCGTGTCCGCCAGGGTCTCCCCCGGATCGCGGGGCTCCCAACCCAGCTCCTGCCGGGCCCGCCGGTTGTCGAGGTACCAGGTGTGCCCGGCCATCTCGAGCTCGACGCGGTCGACGCCGAAGGCCTCCGCGGCGCGGGCTGATCCGCGATGCGCGCGATGCGGTCGTAGTAGGCCGCGAAGGTCAGGTTCACCGCGCCCAGCAGGTAGCGCCGGCGCGGCTGCCCGCGCTCCAGAAGCAGGGGGACCGCCGCGGCGACGTCGCGCACGTCCACGAAGCTCAGTCCGCCCGAGGGCACCGCGGGCAGCTCGTCGTCCAGGAAGAGCCGGACCGACTCGGTGGAGGAGCCGCGCCGGTCGCCGGGACCGAGCAGAAGCGTGGGGTTGATCACGAAGACGTCCAGGCCCGCGAAGGCCAGGGCCTCCTGCTCGGCGAAGAGCTTCGCCCGGTAGTAGGGCCACTCCTTGATCAGGGGCAGAACGTCGGGGCCTTGCTCGTCGGTGATGAGCTCGGGCTCCCGGGAGACGGCCACGGTGCCCGAGGTGCTCACGTGCACGAAGCGACTCACGCCGCACTCACGCGCTGCCTCGAGGGCGTTGCGTGTGCCGATCACGTGGACCTGGAACATGGCCTCGGTGTCGGCCGCGTGGTGCGAGACGCCGCCCGCCGCGTGCACCACGACGTCGGCCCCTTCGAAGGCCGCGCGCAGCGAGTCCGGGTCGAGCACGTCGCCCTGGTGCATCCAGCCCTCGACCGGGTGACGGCAGAGGCCCACCACGTCGTGCTCGATCAGGGCCTCGCGCAGGTGCGGTCCCAGGAAGCCGCTGGCTCCGGTGATGACGATCTTCACGGGCTCGCCTCCTCCGCGGCAGGCTCGTCGGGGCCGAGCCGGAAGGCCTGGGCGAAGAGCAGCATCGTGTCCAGGTCGCTGGTCTTGATGACCCCGCCCACGAACTCCTGGACCGAAGGCGCGTAGGCCTCACGAACCATGCGGGCCCAGAGCTCGGGGCTGGTCTTGATGACGCAGTCCGCCGCGCCCGCGGGCCGGCCGGGGGCGATCTGGCAGGAGGAGGCGTCCGCCGTGACGGTCCAGCGGCCGTCGTCCCCCGCCAGGGAGAAGTACCAGCAGATCGAGCGGTCGATGCCGCCGGGGCGGAAGCGGGTCTCGATCTCGGAGAAGAGCGCGACGACCGGCGGGACCGCAGGCGCCTCGGGCTCGCCCGACTCCAGGTCGAAGGCCACCCCGTCGCGCAGGGCCGCCACCGCTCCGTGCAGCAGCTTCGCCGCCTGCCGCGCCGCACGCCCGGGGCGCTCGGCCGCCGTCGCGGTGCGCAGCTCGTGTTGACTCAGCGCCGGGCCGATGCGGATCTGGATCCTTCGGCCGCGAGGCAGCGCGGCTCCCTTGGGGAGGATGCCGTGGCTGCCCTCGATCCACATCGGCAGCACGTCGACGCCCGTCTCCAGGACCAGCTTGCCGACCAGCGGCTTGAAGTCCTTGAGCCGCCCGTCTTCCTGGCGGCCGCCTTCCGGGAAGATGCAGACCACGTGGCCCTGCTCCACCACCCCGATGGCCTGGCGCAGGCTCTGGCGGTAGTTCACGTCGCGGGGCAGGGGATGCAGGTTCGTCAGCTGTTCGAAGTAGGCCACCCACAGGGGGTTGCCCTCGAAGAAGTAGTCCTTCGCCGCCAGGCCGACCATCTGCTCGCCGTAGGACCCCAGCGCGGTCTTCACGAGGCCGAAGTCCAGGTGACTGCAGTGGTTCGAGACGACCAGGACCCTGCGGTTCAGGGGGATGTGGGCGCGGCCGAGGACCTCGATGTCGAGCGCCTTCTCGTAGCCGAGCTTCTGACCGGCCCGGAGCAGCTTCTTGAGCGGGGCGACCGCGGCGTCCGGGAAGCGGAAGGGTTCGGCTTGAATGTCCTCGACCACCGGGACGGGCAGGGCGCGGGGGGCTTCCACGAGCGCCTCGACGTCCGCGACGGTCTCGCAGCGCGCCAGGGCCTCGGCCGCGGGCTGGCCACCCGGCAGCTCGTCGAGGGCGGAGGCCAGCTCGACCCACATGAGCGAGTCGAAGGCCAGCTCGTCGGCGATGCGGGTGCCGCCCTTCACCTGCTCCGCGGGCAGGCTGGCGACGGCCGCGATGGCGTGACGTACAGCGCTCACGCCGCCTTCGTCGGAGACGGGGGCGATCGCGCCCGCGATGCGGCCGAGGATCTTGGCGACCTCGTTCCGCTTCACCTTGCGGGTCGCGGTGCGGGGCAGATCGGCGCCCACGAGGTGGATCACCGCGGGCCGTGAGTTCGCCGGCAGCCGGCTCACGGCGTGGCGAATGCGGGTGCGGGCGGTGTCGTGCTCACCCTCGGGCACGGCCAGCATGCCCAGGCGCTCCCCGCCCCGCGGATCGGCCAGCCCGACCAGCGCGTACTCGACCACGCCCTCGATGGTGCCCAGGCGGCCCTCGGCGTCGTCCAGGTAGATGTTCTCGCCGCTGCTGGTGACCACCACGTCCTTCGCGCGACCCACGACGACCAGGCGGCCGCGGTGATCGATGCGCCCGAGGTCTCCGGTGTGCAGCCAGCCGTCGTCCAGCACCGCGTCCGTGGCCTCCTCGTTGCGGAAGTAGCCCTGCATGACGTTGGGTCCGCGGGCGAGCACCTCGCCGACGCCCTCGCCGTCGGGCTCGTCGATGCGGAGCTCGACGCCGGGGATGGGCGTGCCGACGCTGCCGGGCCGCGCGCCGGGGCTCGGGCGGGCGACGGTCAGCACCGGCGCCGCCTCCGTGAGGCCGTAGCCTTCCGCCAGGGGCAGGCCCAGGCCGGAGAAGAAGCGGTGGGTCTCGGGGGGCAGGGCCGCGCCGCCGCTGATCAACAGGCGGATGTTCCCGCCGAGGCCGTTGTGCACCGCGCCGAACAGGGCGCGTCCCAGGTCGAGGCCGGCCCGTCGCCCGAGCAGGCGGTTGGCCTCCAGGCCCCAGTCGAAGCCGGT
>JAJDAI010000912.1 GCA_029261955.1 Deltaproteobacteria bacterium
CGACAACATCGAGTCCGGCCTGCGCCAGTGCGACAGCGACGACGGCAGCTACCTCGAGCCCACGGGCCGGTGGACGCACACGCTCGATGGGGTCGACACGGGCTCCTGGATCCTCGGCCTGAGCTGGACCCCCAACAGCGAGGGCTCCGCGGAAGGCGTCTTCGCGACCTACGGCTGCGTCATCGAGCAGATCGGCGGGCCTGCACCCGGGCCCTTCGCGCCGGAGACGGACCAGACCCACGAGTGGAGCGGCCGCTTCAGCCTGGCGAAGCGCGACTCGGCGCAGACGCTCGTGCCCGGGGACGTGGACGCGGCCGATGGCCGCTTCGAGGCCGAGCTGAACCGGAACCTGGACAAGGACCTCGATGGCTTCACCATCGGCTCGGGCTCGACCGGCGAGGCGACGATCGAGCTCTTCGATCCCGCAGCGGGGCACATCGTCGGCTCGCTGCTCGCGACGGCGGACCTGGCAGACGAGGTCGAGACGGAGGACGCGGCGGTCGAGGTGTCCATCGACTTCGACATGAGCTGGGAGCCGTGATCCCCGCGGCCTAGAGATCGTCCAGGCGTTCGCCCAGGACCCAGCGCAGCGCGCGCAGCGTGCTGTCGACGGCGCGCCCCTCGGTCCAGAGTTCCTCCGGAAAGCCGAAGCGATCGAAGGTGGCGCCCACCTGCGTGAGCAGCTCGTCGGCGGACTGCTCGTCCATCAAGGGCCGGGTCGCGAGCTGGTGGAAGCAGGTCGCGATGGCCCAGAAGGCGCACTCGCTGCCGTCGTCGTCGTCCCCGATCGCCTGCCGCGCCTCGTGCAACAGAGAGTCCGCCTCGGCGAGCGAGCCGGCGGCCGCCAGGCAGGCGCCGAGCATGGCGACGTTCACGGGCACGAGTCGGTCCGTCGGCATGTCGCGCGCCTGCGTCACACCCTGGCGGGCGGCCTCGACCGCCTCCTCGAAGCGCTCCGCGGCGAGGTAGGCCACGGCGATGTCGCGCCAGGCGATGGCGAGGTAGTAGCGGCGGCCGAGGCCCGAGAGGATCTCGACCGCCTCCTCCAACACCTCCACCGCTTCGTCGGCCTGCCCCTCCAGGATCAGCACGCAGCCGAGGTTGCACAGGATCATGCCGCGCGGGGCCCGCTCCCCGATGGACCGCTGGATCTCGGCCGACTTGATGGACCGGCGCTTCGCCTCGGCGAGGTGCCCGCGCTGGAGCGCCACCAGGGCCAGGTTGCCCTGACAGAGCCCCTCCCCCCGGCGGGTACCCAGCTCACGGTGCAGGGCCAGCGCCTCACGGAAGCGCGGCTCGGCCTGGTCGATCGCGCCCTTGTTGCCGTGCCAGACCGCGATGTTGGACAGCTCGTCCGCCTCGCGGCGCCGGTTCCCCACCCGCCGCCAGGCATCGAGCGCCTCGATGTGGGCTTCGTAGCCCTCGTCGTCTCGCCCCATGTAGCCCCAGGCGTAGCCGACCGCGTTGAGGGCGATGCCCAGCGACTCGTCTTCGTCGAGGCTGCGGGCGACGGCCAGGGCCCGCTCGGCGAGCGGCACGCTCTCCTCGAAGCGCCCCCGCTCGATGAGGTTGAAGGCCTGGGCGTGCAGCGCGTGCACCAGCGCCGGCTCGTCCCCCAGGTCCTCGGCGAGGGCCAGCGCCTCGGCCGCATCCGCGTTCGCGCGGTCGAAGTCGCCGCCGCCGCGCACGAAGGTGATCCGCCGCAGCAGCAGCTGGAGCCGAACCCGCCGCGCTTCGGGGCTGCGCGCGGGCAGGGCGAGGGCTTCGTTGAGCACGTGCCGGTACAGCTCCACAGGGCCCACGGCCGCCAGCAGGTCGGACATCGCCAGCACCGCGGACATGGCCTGGGCGGGGTCGCGGGCGCTGCGGTGCTCGTAGGCCGCCTGGAGGTTGTCCAGCTCCAGGGCCAACTGGCGCCGGGCCACCCGCCCCTCGGCGCGCTCGATGCGGTGGGCCAGCTCCCCGCCGAGGCTCACCAGGGCGGACGCGTGCCGAGCCTCGGTCGCTTCGCGCAGGCCGAGCGTGTCGAGTTGCTCCGCCGCGAAGGCGCGCAGGCTCTCGTACATACCGAAACGCACCTCGCCGTGCAGGCCGGGCGGCTCCCAGGAGCGGAGCAGCGACTTGTCGCGTAGGGCTTGCACAAGGTCGAGGGCCCAGGGGCTGTCCGCTGCGTGCCCGACGTCGATGACCTCCTCCGCCATCTCGAGCGTGAACCCGCCCCGAAAGACCGCGCACTGCGCGAAGGCCTTCTTCTCGGGCTCGTCCAGCAGATCCCAGGACCACTCGATCGCGCCCCACAAGGTGGCCTGGCGGCCGCCCCTCGCGCCGCGGGCCAGCAGGCGGAAGCGCTGGTCGAGCCGCTCCAGGATCTTGCGCGGCGCCAGGACCGAGGTGCGGGCGGCCGCGAGCTCCACCGCCAGGGGCAGGCAGTCGAGCCGCCGGACGATCTCCGCGACCACGGGGCGATCCACCTCCTTGAGCACGAAGCCGCGGCCCTGGGCCCGCGCGCGCTCCTCGAAGAGCGCCACGGCCTCCGCTTCGCCCAGCGGCCCCAGGTCGAGCACCACCTCGTCGGGCAGCCGCAGGCGCTCCCGGGACGTGACCAGCAGCTGGAGGTCCCCCGCCGTCTCCAGCCAGCAGCCCGCCAGCTCGACGACGGAGGCGACCACCTGCTCGACGTTGTCGAGGATGACGAGCATCGGCCCGCGGTCTGCGAGCGCGTCGGCCACGAACTGGGCGGCGCCGTCGGCCGCGCGATCGAGCGGGATGCCGAGGGTCAGCGCGACCACGTGCAGCGCCCCGTCCACCGAGCGGGCCTCGCTCATGTCGCAGAACCAGGCGCCGCCGTGCGGGAGCAGGGCCTGGAGCTGGGACGCGCCGTAGCGCCGCGCGAGGCGGGTCTTGCCGGTGCCACCGGGGCCGAGGACCGTCACCAGCTTCGCGCCGCCTTCGAAGGCATCGCCGAGCTTCTTCAGGGCATCGCCGCGCCCCACGAAGGCGCCGCCATCCGGGGCGAGGTTCGTGCGCCGGGCCACCCGCTGCGAGCCGCGGGTGGAGCCGCCGGCGGTGGGCAGGATGCGGGTCGAAGCGTCCAGCTCGGGCGAGCGCACGACCGATCCGAGGCTGGGCGGGGCGGACTCGCCCGCGAGGTGGGCCGCAAGGCTCGGGCCCGGCCCCACGCGGTCCAGCAGCATGCGCAGCTCCGCCGTGACCTCCGAGCTGCGGGCGTAGCGCTGGCCCGGGTCGTGGCGGCAGAGCTTCCGCACGACCGCGCCGAGGCCCGGCAC
>JAJDAI010000913.1 GCA_029261955.1 Deltaproteobacteria bacterium
TCACCGGCCCCACCGGCTCCAGGAGCAGCGCGAGCCGCTCCAGGCGGGGGTCCGGCTGCCCGTCCATGCGGCCCAGGGTGAAGCCGCCGGCGCTGGTCCGCTCGAAGACGCCCGGCTCCGGCATGGATGCGCCCCAGCCCACGATCGCGCCCAGCACCGAGTCCGCGCCGGCGATGGCCGCGATGCGGTCTTCGCACAGCCCGTTCTGGAAGGTCACGATCGCGCCGCCCTCGGCCAGGTGGGGCAGCGCCGCGCGGGCCGCGTCCTCCAGCTGCGGGGGCTGCGTCGCCATCAGGATCCAGTCGAAGCGGTCCCCTGAAGCCAGCTCGCCGGCGGCCGTGCCTGGCACCGCGCGCGCTCCGTCCACGCCCCGCAGGACGAAGCCGCGCGACGCGATGGAGGCCCGCACCGCGGGGTTGCGCGTCAGGGAGACCACGGCGCGCACCGGCCCGGCGGGGTGCGAGTTCAGGCCCGCCGCCACCGTGCCGCCGATGCCACCCACCCCCACGATCAGGACCCGCGTCGTCTTCATGGCCCCCTCCTACCAGTCCGCCCGCAGGCCGAGCCAGGGCAAGATGGACGGAAGGAAGTCGAGATCGCGGCATTCGGGCAGGCCGGCGGTCCGCGAACCCGAGGGGCAGTCCTCGATGGCGCCGCCTCCCGCGAGGATCGCCGTCACCTCGACGGAGCCGCGCAGGCGCCAGGTGCGGAAGCGGTGCGTGCCCTCGATGCGCGCCGAGGCCCGGTGCAGATCGGCGCGCCGGTGCCCGACCAGCGAGTTCACGGCCCACAGCGCGGTGCGGCCGTCGTCCTGGATGACCCGGTCGAGCTCCGCCACGGCCCAGCCGCTGCGGAAGAGGTAGTCGGCCGAGATGTGCCAGGCGCGGTGCCGGCCGATCGTGACGTCGACCCCTGCGTGCGCGAAGTGGCGCCGGTCCCCGACGGCGGGGCTCTCGGCGGGCAGGGCGGTCGCGAGGGGGTTGGTGCGCGTGCTGGTGGACAGGCCGTAGGCCGCGCTGGCGCCGAAGCGGCCGCGTCGCAGGTTCAGCGTGACGTCGAGCCCCGAAGCCGCGCCGTAGCCGTCGTTGCTCAGCTCGGCCGGGCCCTCGTCGGGGGACACCACCAGCCGGTCGTAGGCCCGGTGCCAACCCTCGACCCGGGCCACGAGGCCGAAGGGCAGGGCCTGGCTGGCGGAGCCGGTGATGTGGAAGGCGCGCTCGGGAAGCAGCTCGCGCGGTGCCAGGGACGGCTCGAGCGACAGCACGTCGAGGCGCTGCTGGTGGATGAGCGCGAAGGACGCGTCGATGGTCGTGCCGGTGGGCAGCGGCAGGTTCAGGGCCAGCCGCGGCGAGGCGTGGGGCTGCTGCGCGCGGTTCCAGAGCGAGGCCCTCAAGCCGGCCCGGATGCCCAGCGGTCCCACGACCTCCCGGAAGGTCGCGTCCAACCACACGACGACCTCGGGCACCCACAGGCTCTCGTCCAACTCCAGCAGCGGCGCGTCCAGCTCGGCGAGCGGCAACCAGGCCCAGCTGGGCACCGCGCGGGTGTCCCGGAAGCTGCCCTCGAAGCGGCGCAGGGTCGAGCTGGCTTCCAGGCCGAAGGCCACGTCCTTGTGGGGGTCGATGGCGTGGTCGAAGCGGGCTCGAAGGTGGGTGCGGTGGCTGTCGTCCGACCAGCTGCGGGGCAGCACGTAGCCGAAGTCGGGGTCCTCGGGCTCGGACTCGAGGCCGCTGCTGTGGGCGAGCTGGAGCGAGATCGCCGAGCCCAGGCCGACCCGGTGTTCCCAATCGATGGAGCCGCCGACCGTCGCGTGGCGCTCGTTCACGTCGTCCCACTGGAAGCGGTCCTGGGACGCGTAGAACGTCGCGCGCAGCGTGTGCCGGGGCGCGACCTGGCCGCGGTAGCGCAGGAAGTACTCGCCGTAGTCGCCCGAGGGCGGGTCGCCCTCGATGCCGTCGAACAGGCTCGCGGCGGCCAGGTAGCCCGCCACGAAGGACTGCCGAACCCCGAGCGTGAGCGCGTGCTGCCGGCCCGCGTCGAGGGCCACCGAGCCCATGACCGACGCGCCGAGCAGGTTCAGGTCGACGGTCCCGTCGAAGCGATCCGTGGGCTCCTCGCGGTAGCGGGCGTAGAGGCCGCCGGTCAGCGAATCGGGCCGGTCCGCGGGCGGGGCGGAGGCGTAGAGGTCGAGCCCGTCCAGCAGATCCCGGTTGAACAGCGACACCAGGCCCGTGAGGTGCGTGAGGTGCTGGATGCGGATGCCGTCGATCTCGACCGTGACCTCGTCCTCGGGTGCGCCGCGGATCATCACGAAGGCCTGGTTCCCGACGTCGCCGCCGGTCTCGGGCAGGGCCTGGAGCGCGCGCAGCGGGTCGGCGAGCGCGCCCGGTTGCCGCTCGAGATCGCGGGCCGAGAAGGAGCGCAGCCCCGGGTCGAGCCCCCGGTCCCCGCGCAGGGGCTGGCGCTCCGTGACACGCCAGGGCGGATCGCTGCGCACGACGGTCTGGTTCTCGGCCCGGCGCCCCCGCTTGAGCAGCAACTCCAGGCTCAGCTCCTCGCCGAGCAGCAGCTCGACGGGCACGGTCAGGCGCCGGTAGCCCTCGGCCGCGACCACCAGCTCCTGCGCCCCGGCCGGGGCGGAGAAGCGGTGGTGCCCCTCCGCGTCCGCGAGCGCGTCCAGCTCGCCCAGGGCCAGGGTCGCGAAGCCCACGGGCTCCCGCGTGCGCGCGTCCAGCACGGTGACCGAGAGGCTGGCCTCGGCCGGCACGGCGCTGATCAGGAGGGTGGGCGAGTCCGGGCTCGCGGGGCTGGGGCCCTGGACCTCGTCGTCCTGGGCGGAGGCGCCGCCGGCCACCAGCAGCGCCAGCCCCGCGATCGCCGCCCGCACGCTCAGACCCGGGCCATCGAGGGCGGCACCCAGCCGCCGAAGGCGCGCTCCAGCTCCATCGCGCCGGCGATGCAGAGCTCGTCCCGCCCGTAGGGCCCCACCACCTGCACGCCGAGCGGCAGCCCGCGCCGGTCCAGGCCGAGCGGCGTCTGGGTGGCCGGCAGCATCATCACGTTGAGGATGGCGGTGTAGACCCACTGGAAGGGCTGGAGCAGCGGGGCGTAGTGCCGCGGCGCGGTCTGGGCGTAGGAGGGGAAGAGCAGGATGCCGTCGTCCCCGAGCTCCCGCGCCAGCTCGGCCCGGAGCTGCTCGCCCAGCTTCACGAAGCGATCCCCGCGCCCCTTCGGGAAGTCGGCGGTCCACTCGAAGGCGGCCAGCAGGATGGCGGGCAAGGTGTGCTGCCCGCGCCCGCTCGCCCAGCGCAGCAGCTCCATGGTCCCGCTCACGGGCGTCCCGTTGCCCAGCAGCTCCGAAAAGCTGTGGCCCCCGTGCGCGTGCAGCGACGCGCCCCAGATGTCGTAGCTCATCTGCAGCAGGGGGATGCGGCAGCGCTTGACGTCGGCGCCGAGCGAGGCGAAGTGCTCTGCTGCCCGCTCCTGCGCCCGCCGCAGCTCTGCGGAGACGGGCGTGGTGCCGTTGTCGGGCACCGTGAGCACGCGCCGGCCCTCGAAACTCACGGTGCCCGGATCGCCCAGCTCGAAGTCCTCGCACTCCTCGTCGCGCCCGTCCGGCCCGGCGAGGATGCGCAGCAGCGGCATGAGGTCCTCCGCCTTGCGGCAGAGCGGGCCCGTCGTCAGGTACTTGAGCGCGCGGCCCGTGGCCTGCGGGAACTGCCCCGTCGCCGGCACGAGGCCGCCGCTGGGCTTGTGGCCGAAGACCCCGTTGAAGAAGGCCGGCATGCGGATGGAGCCGCCCACGTCGCTGCCCAGCCCGAAAGGCGAGGCCCCCGCGCCGATGATCGCGCCTTCCCCGCCCGAGCTGCCGCCGACGATGCGCGTGGGGTCGTAGGGGTTGTTGGTGCGGCCGTAGACGCGGTTGTCCGACTCGAGCCACATGCACAGCTCGGAGACGTTCGTGACGCCCATGGGGATGGCCCCCGCGGCGCGGAGCCGCGCGACCGTCGTGGCGTCCTGCGCGGGCTTCATGCCCCGGCGGGCCGGCAGCCCCGAGGTCTGCTGCATGCCCTCGAGCGCGAAGCACTCCTTGATGGTGCAGGGCACGCCGAGCAGCGGCGCCAGCTCCCCGCCGGCCTTCACGAGCCGATCCGCGGCTTCGGCTTCGGCGCGCGCCGTCTCGAAGCGGTCCTGGACCACGGCGTTGAGCACCGGGTTCGCGCGCTCGATCGCCGCGATGTGCGCGTCGGTCACCTCGCGTGAGGTCCAGTCGCCTTCGCGGATTCCGCGGGCGAGATCGGTGGCTGATCGATGGGTCAGGGGAGCCAAGGCGCCGCAGGTTCGCCCAGGGTTCGGGTGTGGTCAACGGCGGGCGGCGAGCCGGCGCTTGCGGCTAGGCTCTGCGCCATGCGCCTGCACCTCCTCCTGGCCCTCGCCCTCTTGGGCTGCCCCGAAGACCCGGACGCCGGCTTCGGCGGACAGCAGCCGCCGCTGGAAGGCGAAGACCCCACGCCGGGCGAGCCCAAGCTCGCCGAGGACACCACGCTCATCAGCGTCGATGAGAGCCTCCGCACGATCATGGTGATCGACGCGCTGACCGGGGAGGGGAGGGCGGCCGTGCCCCTCGCCGATGGCTTCCCCGGCTCCTGTTCCACCGTCTTCACGCGTGGCGGCACCCTCTACATGAGCTCCGGCAGCCACCTCTGGCGCATGGACCCCTGCACCGGCGAGGGCGAGCTGATCGGCGCCTACCCTGACGACGCGTTCATCTGCGGCATGGCCTCGCGCGATCTGAACGATCTCTACGGCCTGGACGTGCTCAACGGCCAGCTCGTCTCCATCGATCCCTACACGGCGGAGCTGACCGAACTCGGGTGGACGGGCGTCTACTGGCAGGGGCACGGGCTGACCTGGGACGAAGCCAACGACCGCTTCCTGGCCATCAACGGCGCCGAGGACTTCCTCTACGAGCTGGACGCCGACACGGGCGAGGCCAACTACCTGACGGAGCTCGACCACGACTTCCAGGGCGTCGGCGTGGAGGTGGATCCGGTCAGCGGCACCCTCTTTGGCTGCACGACGGGCAACCGCCTGCTCGCGGTCGACGTGCCCACCGGCCAGGTCAGCGAGCTGGGCACGATCGGACCGGCCGAGGACTGCAACGATCTCGGCGCCACCTGGATCGCCGTGCCCTGCCTGCAGGAGTGAGCACCCCGAAGCCGGCTTGACCGCGCATCGCTCCAGGTTCATGCTCCGCACTCTGATAGTGATAATCATTATCAACTAAGTGCTCTGGGAGGAGCCCACATGCTGACCTGGTACCTCGTGCTCCGGTGGGTGCACG
>JAJDAI010000914.1 GCA_029261955.1 Deltaproteobacteria bacterium
AGTCGCCGTCGCACTCGGTGAAGCCGTCGCCGTCGTCGTCCAGCTCGTCGCTGCCGAGCAGGCCGTCGCAGTCGTTGTCCTGCCCGTCGCACAGCTCGGGGTTGGCGGGGAAGTTGGCGGCGTCCTCGTCGTCGCAGTCGCCGTCGCAGTCGGTGACGCCGTCGAGGTCGTCGTCGATCTCCGGGGCGCTCAGGAAGCCGTCGCAGTCGTTGTCCAGGCCGTCGCACAGCTCGGGGGCGCCGGGGAAGACCGTCGCGTCGCCGTCGTCGCAGTCGCCGCTGTTGGGCGTGAAGGTGTCGCCGTCCTGGTCCAGCTCGTTGTCGCAGGCGCAGAGCTCGCCGAGCACGGCGCTGGAGTCGTAGTAGACGTGGCCGAAGGTGCCGGTGTCCTGCTCCAGGCGGTAGCCGGTGGGGTTCAGGGTCGCGGTCGGGGAGCCGACGTAACCCAGGAACGCGACCTGCAGCTCGCAGGCGCCGTCGGGCAGGCAGGACGCAGCGTCGGCGTGCACCAGGCCGGTGGACTGGCCGGCGTCGACCGCCGCGGAGGAGCCCTGGCAGATGTCGGCGTTGCAGGCGAGGGTCGCGGTGAAGGTGCCGACGGTGTTGCCGAAGCCGTCGAGGAAGACCGCCTCGCTGTCGTCGCGGGCCCCGTCGAGCACGCGGAAGCCGTCGACCGCGGGCACCAGGAAGACGTCGACCTCGGTCGGGCCGCCGCCGCCGGGCGCCACGATGGCGAGGTTGGTGGCCGGCTGGCCGCCGAAGTCCCAGGTGACCGACGCGACCAGCGCGCCGTCGCTGAGGGCCGGCTCGATGACGAGGGCGCCGAAGTCCGCCGCGCCGACACCGGAGAGGGTCACCCAGTCCGAGGCGGGCAGTTCCACGCCGTCCACGACCTGGCCGTCGAGCAGGGTCCAGCTGTTGACGACGTCGTCGCCGAGCGCCGCGACGTCGGAGCTGGAGGAGACCAGCTCGACCGCGGTGATGGCGGTGTAGCTGAGCTCGCCGCCGGGGAAGTTGTTGGCCAGGAAGAGGTCGATGTGGGCGACCAGGTCCAGCAGCTCCTGGATCTCGGCCTGCGCCGAGTCGTCGTCGTCCCCGCTGTCATCGTCGTCGACCGCGTCGTCGTCGTCGATGGCGTCGTCGTCGTCGGCAACCGAGGAGTCGTCGTCGTCGCCAACGGACGACGAATCGTCGTCGTCGTCCGTTGGGGCCGAGTCGTCGTCGTCCGCCGTGACGTCGTCGTCGTCCGACGAGTCGTCGTCGTCGGCGTCGTCGGGGCAGCCCGTCGCCACGAGGGTGAGGGCGAGCAGCAGGAACAGGAATCGAAGCTGGGTCATGGAGCGTCCCGGGCGCGAAGTCTCACAAAACCGCCGCGTCCCCTCCCGGGCCGCGATCGGCGGACGAACCGCGCGAACTTGGGTTGTACCCGCTGGAGCACCATGTCCGTCAAGGGCTGTCGCGCGCGAGGCGCGTGAAACCTGGTGCGCACGCGCAGGATGGGGTCGGGGCGCGCCCCGCCGGGCTATTGACCCCCTCCCCCCCTCATGCCAACCTGCCGCGGGCTTTTTTCGGCCGGAGATTCAGCCGTGAAGTCCTTCGTATTCCTGGTCGCGCTCTTCGTTTCGACGGGTTGTTCGACTGAATGCCAGGAGCTCTGCTCCGACTGGTACGACTACCAGGCGAGCAACTGCGGCATCGTGGATGTAGACGACGAGCGGGTCCGGTGCATTTCCGACTACGCCACCCGGTTGGTCTCCGAAGAGGAGCTGGCCGAGTGCACGGACCGGATCGGACAGATCAGCGGCCTGGAGTCCGGCAACTCCAGCTGCTGCCCCGGGGCCGCTACGGCGGACTGTCCCTGGGTTCAAGATGAGGCCACGTCCGCCCCTTGAGGTGGATTGGAGAAGCGACCGTGAGTCACCGCCTGCTGCTGATGCTGCTGTCCCTTCTGGTCCTCGCGGGTTGCGATACCGACTGCGACAACCTGTGCGACGAGATGGCCGACTACTGGGACGATTGCGGCCTGGACGTCGGTGATACGGCGGTCAAGGACTGCAAGGACTCCTGGGACGACGGCGCAGACCCGATCCCCGGGGACGCCGAAGGCCTGAACCTCTACGAGAAGTACGGCAACACCTGCCGCCAGCTCATCGCCAAGGAGGAGAACTCCTCGGGCGAGCTGGAGATCGCCCTGCGCGCCCGCTTCACCTGCGTGGACATGTGCAAGGGCCCGGGCGGCACCTTCAGCGGCCCCGGCGGCGGCGTCGACTGCGACAACCTCTGAGGCCCCCAGCGGCAGGAGCACCGAGCTGGTGACCGACGCCTACGAGCCCGACTCGTCGAGCCCGCTCACCGACGGGGAGATGATCGCGCTCGCCGGCTTCGTGCCCGAGCCCTTCGGCAAGTACTACCTGCTGGACCGCATCGCGGTCGGCGGCATGGCCGAGGTGTTCCGCGCCAAGACCTTCGGCGAAGCGGGCTTCGAGAAGGTCCTCGTCATCAAGCGCATCCTGGAGCGCTACTCGCAGGACCCCGAGTTCGTCGCGATGTTCATCCAGGAGGCGAAGCTCAGCGCCCAGCTCTCGCACCCCAACATCGTCCAGGTCTTCGACTTCGGCCGGCAGGGCGACCACTACTTCATCGCGATGGAGCTGGTCGACGGCAAGGACCTCAAGACCCTGCTGAAGCGCCTGGCCCACGGCGGCGAGCGGATGCCCGTGCGCACCGCGGTCTACCTGGCCCACGAGCTGGCGCAGGGGCTCGCCCACGCGCACTCGCGCACCGACCCGGCGGGCCTGCCCTTGAACCTGGTGCACCGCGACGTCTCCCCGTCCAACGTGCTGCTCGCCTACGACGGCCAGGTGAAGATCGTCGACTTCGGCATCGCCGAGGTGGAGTCCGGGCGCGGGCAGCCGTCGGAGTCCGCGGTGCTCAAGGGCAAGTACAGCTACATGAGCCCGGAGCAGACCGAGGCGCGGGAGCTCGACGCCCGCTCCGACCTGTTCTCCGCCGGCATCTGCCTCTGGGAGATGCTGACGATGCAGCGCCTCTTCAAGGCGGACACCGAGCTCGAGACGCTCGAGAAGATCCGCGTGTGCTCCGTGCCCTCCGTGCGCGAGCTCAACCCCGAGGTGCCCGAGGGGCTCGAAGCCATCGTCAACAAGGCGCTCGCCCGGGAGCCCGAGCAGCGCTACCGCGACGCCGACGCCTTCGCGGGCGCGCTGGGCGACTTCCTGGCCCCGGAGACGCCCGCGCGCATCCGCCCGGGGGTCGAGACCTTCCTGGCCGGG
>JAJDAI010000915.1 GCA_029261955.1 Deltaproteobacteria bacterium
CGACGACGCGACCGGCGACGACGACGACGCCACTGCAGACGACGACGACGCGACCGGCGACGACGACGACTCCACGGACGTCGACCCCGGCGACTGCGCCGACCCCGACATCGCCGACTGCGGCACCGTCGTCAGCACCACCATCGGCGCGCCCAACAACGTCGACGACTGGGCCAGCTGCGTCGGATACGGCGCCGGCTACGACGGCGGCGACGCCATCTTCGAGTTCACCGCCACCGCGACCGAGACCGTGGACGTCTCCCTGACCTGGGCCGATGCAGCCCAGGACCTCGACCTCTTCGCCCTGGAGGACTGCGACGCAGCGGCCGCCTGCCTCGACGAGTCCAGCTCCGTCGACCCGGGCGAGGACATCTCGATCTCGGCTGTCTCCGGTGAGACCTACTACTTCGTGGTCGATGGCTGGGGCAGCTCGGATGACTTCGAGCTCGACATCAGCGCCACCTGCTCCTCGGGCGACGACGACGACGCGACCGCGGACGACGACGACTCCGCCGCGGACGACGACGACTCCGCCATCGCGGACGACGACGACTCCGCCATCGCGGACGACGACGACTCCGCCGCACCCGAGCCCGGCAGCTGCGACGCGCCGCACGCCGCGGGTTGCGGGGTCTGGTCGGACAGCACCATCGGCGCGCCGGCCAACGTGGACGAGTGGGCCACCTGCGTGAACTACGGCGACGGCTACGAGGAGGGCGAGGTCATCTTCGAGTTCGTCGCGTCGACCACCGAGACCGTGGACGTCACGCTGGACTGGATCGACAGCAACTCGGACCTGGACCTCTTCGCGCTGGACGGCTGCGACGCCGCTGCGGCCTGCCTGGACGAGTCCAGCTCCGTCGACCTCGGCGAGGAGATCTCCATCGCCGCCGTCTCCGGCGAGACCTACTACTTCGTCGTCGACACCTGGGACGTCGAGGCCGACTTCGATCTGACCGTCGACTCGACCTGCACCTCGGGCGACGACGACGACTCTGCATCGGGCGACGACGACGACTCCGCATCGGCCGACGACGACGACTCCGCCGCGCCCGAGCCCTCCAGCTGCGACGCCCCGGTGCCCGCCGAGTGCGGCACCTGGATCGGCACGACCGTCGGCGCGCCCAACAGCGTCGACGAGTGGGCCACCTGCGTGAACTACGGCCCCGGCTACACCGGCGGCGAGGTGGTCTACGAGTTCATCGCCGCCGCGACGGAGGACGTCGACGTCCTGCTGGACTGGGCCGACTCGCAGATCGATCTCGACCTCTTCGCGCTGGACGCCTGCGACGTCACGGCCACCTGCCTGGGCGAGTCGACCTCGGAGACGCTCGGCGAGGACGTCACGATCCCCGTCACCTCGGGCACGACCTACTACTTCGTGGTCGACGGCTGGGGCGGCGACGACGACTACGAGCTGACCATCGACGCGACCTGCGCGCCCTAGCCTTCCGGCTCGGGCTGGACTCAGGCTGGGGTGGGCTGACGGCTCAGCCGTAGCGCTCGGTCATCAACTCCAGCGAGCCCGAGATGAGCTCGCGCAGCACGTCCATGTCGATGTCGCTGAGCCGCTTGATGTAGAGGCAGCTCTTGCCGACCTTGTGCTTGCCCAGCTTCGCCATCAGGCCTTCGTACTGACCGAAGCCCGGCATGACGTAGAGCGTCAGGTTGGCCTTGCGCGGCGAGAAGCCGACCCGGAACCACTCCCCCGCGCGGCCGCTCGCGTAGGTGTACTGGTAGGTGCCGTAGCCGACGAGCGCGCTGCCCCACATGCGCGGCGGCTCGCCGCTCAGCTCCTGCATGAGGGCCGCGATGAGCTGGGCGTCAGCGCGCTTGGACTCGTCGGGCACCGAAGCGAGGAAGTCGGCGACGGGGACGTCGGTGGGCTGGGTCTTGTTGGCCATGGGGGATGGTAGATCGGGGGCTGGTGATCTGCGGGGCGGGTGGGGCGAACCTCAGAGGTTGCAGGGATAGCGCAGCCGCCGCTCGGCAGGCGGCAGGACACGCTCCGGGGCTTCCAGCGGAGCCGAGCGGTACGAGGCGACGATCCCCTCCGGCGTAGACCCACCGACCCAGATCCGGCCTCGTCGCGTGACGGTCTGCCCCGAGGCGATGGTCCCGAACTGGGGGCGGGAGTGGATGCACACACCGTTCGAGCCAGCGTTGCCCCCGACCACGTCACTCGACTCGAAGGCGTGGCCCAGAGTGGTCCCGCCATCCAGGGCGGTATGCAGCGTGATGGGCAGCGTGAAGCGCGACTCCTCGACATAGAGAGGCGCGCCGCTGTCCGGGGAGAGCTCGTCCAGCGAGCGCAGGCCCAAGTCGTCGACGAACCAGGTGCGCTCGTGGCCGGACTCTGCGAAGGGCGCGGCCGGCGAGGTACTCAGGCAGAGCAGCGCGGAGACGTCCGGGAGGGGGGCCGGACCGAGGTTCGCGATCGAGAGTTCGACCTCGACCAATCCAGGACGTCCGCTGAGCACCCCCTGAACGTGGACCTGCTCGTTCGAGGCCTCGACCGACATCTCCTCCCCTGCGGGATCGAGCCGGTAGCTCGGTTCGAGCTGGTCCCAGATCCCCTCGACGCCCCCGCCGAAGAACTCAGGAAAGGCCAGGGACAATGCCTCCCCTTCGGGCCAGCCAGGGACGAGGAGCTGCACCTCGGAGAACTCGGTCGCACCTAGCGGGGGACGGATCCGGATCGCTGTCGAACCATGCTGGATCGACGCAGACACGATCGTGTGCTGCACGACGATCCAGCCGGGATCTGCCCGAACAGCAACAGTCGCGTGCCCGGCGGGTCCGGCGATGCAGACGAGGGGCTCGGTGGTTCCCAGAGCTGGGCGTTCGAGGGTGGCAGAGCAGGTGCCGCTCTGCGCCGCCCGGAAGCCAGGTAGCTCCAGGATCGTGTCCCCTCCGCCGATTCGGTGATAGGAAACGCTGTTCGACTCGGGGTCTACGAATCGATGCCACGAGCCAGGCTCGCTCCCATCGACCCCGATCGCTGCAGGTAGCCCCGGGGGAGCTGATGTGTCCTTGCCCGGGCGATGCTCGCTCATCGACGGACCAGCGCTCAGTGTCTTGAACGTGGCGTCGACCAGCTGCCGGCGGCCGCCTCCGAGAAGTGCCAGCTGCTTCTCCGGCCACGACGCACCATCCGCGAGCACCAACCGCTCGAACTGGTCGAGACGCTCCTCCACTTCGTCCACTCTCCCCAACTCCCATTCACGGACTTCGACGACACGGAAGGGCGTGGAGGAGCTGCGTAGTCTCTGGGCCGCAGCCGAGATACCGCTCCACTGAGCGTCCGACAGAGCCAACCCGGGGGAGCGGAGGAAGACAACTGCAGTGCGAGCGGTACTCCGGCCAACCCGCTGGGGATGGGCGCGAGACCATCGGACCAGCGCGGACTGAGGTGCCGTCAACTCCCCCTTGTCAATCCAGGGAATCACGCCCGAGAGAAGGGCGATCTCGAAGGCACTCGGCTCTTCGAGGAGAGTGGGTGGAACGGCGAGGCGCCTCCCTCCACCCCGCAACAGCGACGACAAGTCCATGATCGAACCTGAGTCGATGGCAGCTTCGTCCCGGAGCACCGTGATGTCGGCAACATCGAAGAGCCGGGCCGCCAGGGCCAGGTCAGTCGATGGCAGCTCGACAGCGAGGTTGCTGAGCACACCCTCCTCTGCTGAAAACACCCGCATCTGGCATCGAAGGCGGGCGAGTTCGTCGTGGAGCCGCTGGAGAACACCGGGACGTGCAAGCAGGCCGAGGAGCGAGTCGTCGAGGCGGAGCGTCGGTAGAAGCACACCTGCATCCAGATGCGCCTGGAGCACGGTGAAGCAGTCCCCTTGTCGCTGCCCGTCGTCGCACAACAACAATTTCCCACCGGGAATCCCCGACGGGGGCTGACCACCCACGCTGAGCAGCAGGCCGGGTGCCGCCCGAATGCGGCTGGCGACACCCAGAGTCCTGTCGATGTCCCCGCAAGCGGGCGAGGCGCCCTCGGTAGGAAACGACGAGAGCAGGGTGATTGGATGCGTGTTGGGCGAACCCGGCGGACCAACCGTCGCACCAGTCCCAGGAAAGTCTCGAACCGAGGGACCGAACACTGCGGTCCAGGCCCGACCGTGGCCCTGCCAGGGCGCCTCCGGGCTGGATGGACCAGACCAGGACTCCAGCTTGCCCCCCCCATCGCGCGGGGAGCCCCAGGCCCCGAAGGGCGGGCCGCCGCAAAAGTCCGCGTACACCTGCAGCGAACCGGTCGTGAGACCAAGGTCGGTGGTTCGCTCCGAAGACCCGGAGTCGCTGGAGACCTCCCGCGTCGTCGCCTCTCCCCCTGACCGCACGCCCTCAGCGGGCCCACAACCAGCAGCCAGGAGCATCGCGAGGAAGGTCAACCGCACGAGCGGCGCCTTCGAAGAGGGATGAGGAACACGCACGCCGAGGCTAGTCCCGTAGACGGTGACCAGGCGACCCCGCATCCGAAGATGGAGCAGTCTGCAGACCCCGGGTTCGAAGTCGGCGGCGGAGGTTGAGGGGCGCCCTCCGCGGAGTCATCGTCGTCCAGAGAAGCCGAATCGTCATCTCCGGCCGCGGAGTCATCGTCGTCGGCAACGGCTGAGTCGTCGTCGTCTCCCGCCAGGGGCGGCGGACAGAGGTAGCAGGAAGATTCGTCCGCCTTGCAGGACAGGGTGCGATAGCCATCCTCAAGAGGAAGCTCCGGACGAAACTCCGGGCTGTCGTTGTCGCAATCGGTGAGCGATGTGAACCCGTCCGCATCGCCGTCGATCCCCGACGCTGTCAGGGTCCGGTCATAGGGATGCCCAGACCGTCTCCGTCGAAGTCGGCGCCACAGGAGAGATCGGAGTCCAGACGGGATTCCGGCTCACCCGCGATGTCTAGAACAGCCCAGCCGGGCGCGTCAGATCCGGGCCCGCGCAGAGCGGCCAAGCAACCGAGTGAGGTTATCGGGGGACGTGGAGCGTTCCACGGCCACATCCCCGGCGCGTCGAGAGACGTCGCTGCGCTCAGAGACGGAAGGCCTCAACCTCCCCGGTCCACTCTCTCCCCCTCAGATCAACCCCTCCCCCCGCAGCCACGCCTCCCCGCGGGCGAAGCCCTCCTCCTCGCCCACCCGGGCCTCCCAACCCAGCTCTTGGCGGGCCTTGTCCATGGGCCAGCTCGGCTCGGCCGAGTAGAAGGCCAGGCGCTGGGGCGTCAGCGGGATCCCGAGCGGCAGGGCGGCTGCGACGACGGCAAGCACCCGCGCCACCGGCCACGGGATCCGCCGCAGCTTCCGGCCACACATCGCGGCGTAGTAGCCGAAGAAGCGGGACCAGGGCATCACGGCGTCGATGGCGTTGAAGGCTTCGCCTGCCTCACCGCGCACGGCGGCCAGCAGGATCAGGTCGACGAGGTTGTCGATGTAGACGGTGTAGGCGTGGCCGCCGTCTCCGAAGAGGACCGGCGTGCCCGAGCCCACGAGCTTCACCATGTCCGCCGTCCAGTTGTCGGCGCCCGGCCCGTGGACCATGCCTGGGCGCACGACCACGACCTCGATGCCGAGCTCGGCGCCCAGCTCCCGCGCACGCTGATCTCCCCGCGCCTTGGTCGCGCCGTACTCGTAGTCCTGGGCCGGCTGCAGCGGCGTCTGCTCGGTCATCGCCCCGGTGGGCACCCCGTAGGCCGCCACCGAGCTGATCAGCACGAAGCGCCGCACCCCGGCATCCGCCGCCGCCCGCACCAGCGCCTCGGTCGCAGTGACATTCAGGGCCTCGGCCAGCTTGTCGCGGCGCGTGCCGAGCCAGCCCGCGACGTGGAAGACCACGTCCATCCCCTCGCAGAGCGCGGCCATCGCCACGGCGTCCTGGAGGTCGGCAGCCCGCAGCTCCACGTCGAAACGCCGCAGCCGCGCAGCCCGGTCCAGCGACCGGCCCGAGCCCACCACCCGCGCACCCTCGTTGCGCGCCAGGCGCTCGGCCAGCGCCCCGCCGATGAAGCCGGTGGCGCCAGTCACGAGTACCTGCCGATCCCTCAGCTCCCCTGTCGGCAACTCCATGCCTCCATGGAACCAGATCGACCCGGGACCGTCACGACATCCCGTGTGATCCTGTGATCCATGAAGCCCCTCTGGATCCTGCTCATCGCCCTCGTGGGCTGCCCCACACCACGCCCCCAAGACGACGACGACGCAGCCGATGACGACGACGCAGCGGACGACGACGACGCAGCGGACGACGACGACGCGGCAGACGACGACGATGCGGCAGACGACGACGATGCGGCAGACGACGACGACACGCCCGACTGGCGGGACGCCGCCTTCTGCGGTTCATCCGGCGCCACCGTCACGGCGGAGGGAGCCGGCTTCCGGGTGAGCACCGACGAGTACAGCCTCTACGCCGAGGTCGACGCCGACGAGGCCGCAGTCATGGGCGCCCTGCTCGCCGCCACCTACGACGCCTTCACCGCCTGGTTCGGCGGCACCCCAGCGAACACCCCCCTCATCGCCGAGCTGTGGGCGACGGAGTCCGACTGGGCCTCCTCCATCGCCGCGGACGGCCTCGACGTGCCCTGGGGAGCCGGCGGCCTCTTCCACGGCGCCACGGGCAAGGCCTATCTGTGGCAGCAGCCCACCCGCTACTACACGCGGCAGCTGCTCATCCACGAGGTCGCGCACCAGTTCCACCACCTCGCGCGCACGGGCAACCAGGGGGTCCCCAGCTGGTACGCCGAGGGCGTCGCCGAGTACATCTCGCGGCACCACTGGGACGGCACCTGCCTGGAGCTGGGCGTCATGCCCCTGCTCAGCCAGGAAGACATGCCCGAGGTCGCGCTGGGCTTCGTCGACGGCTCGGGCTTCCCGCTCGGCGACATCCTGGACGACACCGGGGTCGGCGGGCGCCCGCTGCAGCAGCAGCTGTTCCGCTACTTCGAGGCGAACCACGAGGCCGACTGGCAGGCCTTCAAGGACGTGATGGACGCCCACCCGGCCGATCCCCGGGCCGAGTTCGAGGCGATCTTCGGCCCTTCAGCGGATCACGAAGCCGCACTCGTCGAGCACGTCGAGCTCGACCAGGAGCCCATGACCCCCGTCTACTCCAGCTGGAGCCACATCCACCCGCACGCCCTGGAGGGCTGGAGCGAGTACCTGACCATCGCGCGGGTCAAGCAGTGGCCGACCTGGTTCTCCATGGAGTTCCAGCCCCTGAGCGCGCCCTTCGACGCCGGCGTGCTGCTCGACTTCGAGAGCACCGACAACTACCTGGCCCTCGTCGTCTCCGACAACGGCAACCTCTGGACCTTCGACATGGTCGACGGCTCAGCCACCTGGTGGGACCAGGGCACCGGCCCGGGCGGCCCGGTCTACAGCTTCGACCTGCAGTGGGAGGCCGAGGCCGTCACCGTCACCATCAACGGCCAGGTCTGGACGGACACGCTGTCCAACCCGCCCGCCGCCGGCGTCGTGGTCAACGGCAGCTCGATGCTGCTCGAGGGCATCCGCTGGGGAGAATGAAAGACCCGGTGTCTGACACCCGGGCTTGCAGATGAACGATCCGGTGTCAGACACCGGGAGTTTCATCAGTACGTGGAGATCGAGAAGCCCGTGACCCCACCGTCGCCGTCGATGAAGAAGGCGGTGCCGCGGGTCAGGTAGCTCAGGGCGAGGAAGCCGCTGTTGCGGTCGCCGTACTGCTCGTCGGGGGGACCGTAGGCGGCGTGGACCTGCTCCTCGGTCGAGCCCAGGCCGATGCCCTGGCCGGTCTTGCTGGTGCAGGGCTCATAGGCCTCGATGGACGTGGCGCCGTCGTCGATGAAGACGGCGCTGACGCCGTGCTCGGTCCACGTGGCGTAGACGTAGTAGCCGTCCTCCTGGGCGTCCTCGAAGGTGGGCTCGCCGAGCGCGGCCTTGAAGTCCGCAGGGCTCTGGCCGAGCTTGATCTGGCCGACCTGGGCGTCCTTGCCCTCGGCGCCGGCGGGCATGACCTCGGGCTCAGCGGGCTCTGGCTCGACGCCGGCCTCCCCGAGTCCACCGCCGCTCATCGTGCCCTCCGCCTCGGCCTGCTCCAGAGCTTCGATCAAGGCGACGAGCAGCGTCTCCTCGGTCTCGGCGGCGGCCTCCTCCTTCGTCACGACGGGCGAGCTGGAGGCGTCCTTGACCCCGAGCGCCACGAGCTGATCGTGCGCCTGCTGGCTGTGCTGCGGGTCGGACTCCAGCTCCTGCCAGAGCTTCACCGACTGCTTGCCCTTGCCGCGCTGCACGAGCCCCATGGCCTTGTTGGCCTTCGCGTAGGTCGCGGAGGAATCCAGCTTCAGCGCCTTGTCCCAGGCCTTGTCCGCCTTCTTCCAGTCGCCCTGCGCCGCGTGCACGTTGCCCAGGTTGTTCTGGTAGCCGGCGTACTTCGGGTCGAGCTCCATCGCCTTCGCCAGCAGCTCGGCCGCCCCCTTGAAGTCGCCCTCGTGCCGCGCGAGCACCGCGAGGTTCGCCAGCGCCGCGTCCCGGTTCGGGTCGATGGCCAGGGCCTTGCTGAACGCGTCCCGCGCGCGCGCCACCGCGGCCTTGTCCAGGCCCGCGCGGACCGTCACGTCGGCCCTGGTGTAGATGGGCAGGTCGTCGTGCCAGACATCGCCCGTGACGCCCTTGAGCGCGCCCTTGAGGTAGCAAGTGCCGGTGTTCGACCAGGCCGATGCTGACTTCGGGAACAGCGTCAGGAACTGCTGGAAGGCGGACACGCAGGGCTCGTGCTCGCCGGCGCGCGCATAGGAGACGCCGGCGTCGAAGAGCCCGTGGGTCTCCTCGATGGTCTTGATGCCCTCGCCCAGCTCGGCGATGCGCTGGCTGAAGGTCGGGTGCGTCGACACCTCCTTCATGTCCTCGGGGACCTCGCCGACGACGTCGCGCATGCGGGCCATCGCGTCCACGCCCGCGGTCACGGGGAAGCCGGCGCGCAGGGCGTAGAGCATGCCGTAGAGGTCGCTCTCCAGCTCCAGGTGCCGGGCGTAGGTGGTCATCATCTTCTGCATCTCGACCTGCGGGTCGAGCGCGGCGTCCTTGTCCGAGGCGGCCTGCGCGGCGAGGCCGGTGTCGAGCACCTCCATCGCCTTGCTCATGTTCATGGACGTCGCAAAGTGACGCAGCTGCACGTGGCTGATCTCGTGCGCGATGACGAAGGCGACCTCGTCCTTCGTCAGGGCGTCGACCAGGCCCTTGTTCACGATCATGAAGCCGCCCGGCAGCGCCGCGGCGTTGACCGTCGGGTCGTCGACCACGCGGATGTTGAAGACGAGGTCCGGCCGGTCGGAGTTGTTGACGATGCGGCGGGTCACCTCGTCCACCCAGGCGACCAGCTCGGGGTCGTCCACCTCCCCGTACATCCACCCCATCATGTCCATGTAGCCCTTGCCGATCCGGTAGTCGTCGGCGGCCGTCAGGGCGGTGGTGCGGGCCAGCTCGCCGTAGCCTCCGAGCTGGGCAAAGGCCGTGGTGGGCAGCAGAACTGCCAGGGCGAACAGGATGGGGCGCATCGAGGTTTCCTCCGGGCGGTAGGACCGGGCGCGCGGGGACTGGTTCCCAGCGCGGGCGATCCTACTCCCCCTTCTTCGCGAGCAGATCGGCCTTGAAGCTCAGGGCGACGATGAAGTTGAAGTGACCCCCGCGCACCGGGTGGTGGGTGCGCCCGCCGATGGCGACGATGGGGCTGAAGTCCCGCACCTTCGGCCCGAGCCGCTTCAGGTTGATCATCGCGACACCGCGGATGGCGTTGGAGATGCTCTTGCCGCCAAAGTTCATCAGCAGCTGGTCCTGGGCGCCGAAGCGCAG
>JAJDAI010000916.1 GCA_029261955.1 Deltaproteobacteria bacterium
GTCGCCGCGTCGGACTGGCACGGCGTCTGGATCGACGAGGCCGGCAACCCCTGGCTGGCTGGCGGCAACCTGCTCGGCCTGAGTCGGGGCATGGTCGCGCGCAGGGAGCCGCTGTGATCGCCCGGGTCCTGGTGCTGCTGCTGCTCGGCTGCCCGAGCGCGCCTGAGCCCGGCCCCGAGGAGAGCCTCGGCCCCATCGAACAGACCGTCGACGCGGTGGAGGCCACGGTCTGGCCGGGCGTGGACGCGGTGCAGGGGCGGCACGTGCGCCTGCTCAACGGCTTCTTCGACGGCGTTCCCTCGTCCTACTGGTTCGCCGGCTTCGCATCGCGGCGCGCCGCGGACGTCTTCTGGTTCTGCCCCGAGGACGACGCCGCCTGCCCCTTCACCGAGGACGGCGCCATCGATCGCTCGGCGACCCTCGGCGACCCCGTCTTCGCGGTGGTGCCGGGCGACGCCTCCTACTCGCCGTTCTGGCTGGTCTGGGTGGTGCGGGTGCCCGCGGACTACGAGGCCGACGAGCTCAAGTCCGTGGTCGGCATCGAGGCGGCGGCGAACGATGGCCGGGTCGTCGTGGAGCGCGCGCTCTTCGATCACGGCGGGGCCATCGGGCCCGACGCCGCGATCATGCACTGCCTGCTCGTGCTGGACGGCACCGAGCTGGAGGGGAACGGGGACGACCTGGTGGACGAGCCGGGCGTGCCGGCGCTGCCGGTGCCCGTGCAGCAGGGATGGAACCGCCGCTACCAGCTCAACTTCTTCGACTTCACGGAGAACTCCGGGCTCTTCCCCCCAGCCGTCGACTCCGAGTCCGTGCCGATGATGCCGACGGCGGACATCTTCGTGTTCTTCCGCGACTGCGTGAACGGCTCCACGACCGAGGTCTGCACGAACACCGGCCTCGACCTGGCCGCGGTGAGCGAGCGCGGCGTCGAGCTGGACCTGACCGACGACGGCGATCGCCGCGACAACAACAACATCATCTCGGGCTTTCCCCACACCCCCGCCCCGCACCCGCTGGACCGCATCTACTCGCCGCTGTGGCGCGTGCAGCAGGTCGTGGTGAACCCCGAGCACGACGACGACTTCCTGCTCTTCGACACCTCGCGCGACCAGTCCGTCAGCGACGTGCGCACCCCAACCCGCATGCGCGAGCTCATCGAGCTCGGCTGGGTCCAGCCTCCCCGGGAGATCTCCGAGATGGACTCGGGCAACGCCATCCCGGGCAACGACGGCGTGACCTTCTTCAACTGCCCCTCGCAGGGACCGATCCGATGAGGGCGACGTTGGCGGTCCTGCTGCTGCTCCTGGTCGGCTGCGAGCCCGAGCCCGACGTCGAGCCCTTGCCGTGCCGCAACCCGGAGCCGGGCCTGGCCGACCTGGGGGAGGGGGACCTGGCGAGCGGCTTCGTGGACCTGCAGGACGGCGACGAGCTGCCCCTCATCTTCGGTCCGCAGGGCATGCACATGGTCGTGGTCAGCGCCCGCATCACCGATCTGGAGCCCGCGCAGGCGGGCGGCATCGGGAACCGCGTGACCGTCGCCATCCGGCACGAAGGCGAGGTGGTCGGCGGCACGGTGGCCGACATGGAGCCGTCCGAGGCCGTCGGCGAGACCACGGACTTCCTGGGGATTCGCGCCATCTTCACCGCGGCCGAGGTCGAGCTGCTCGACGAGGCGCTGGCTGAGGTGGAGGTCATCGTGCGCGATGGCTGCGGACGGGAGCTCGCCGCCGAGCGGCCGCTGCGCCTCGTTCTCTGAGCTTGTGCGTCCAGGCACGGTGATGCCGATTCAGGAGACGTCGAGGTCGGGCTAGGGTCCGCCATGGGAATTTCGCTGGGCATCGGCCTCACAAACGCGTGCGATCTGAACTGCGCCCACTGCTACCGCCCCCAGGGCGCGGTCAAGCACCTGGACCTGGCTGACGTCGAGCGCTGCCTGGCAGCCTTCGACGTGGGCTCCGTCAACCTCGGCACGGGCGAGAACATCCTCAACCCCGCCTTGCCGGACGTGCTCGACGAGCTGCACGAGCGCGGGATCAAGACGAGCCTGACCTCCAACGGGAAGAGCCTGCTGGAGCTGGACTCGGACCGCCTGCTGCGCCTGCACGACGTCGAGGTGTCCGTCGACTTCCCCGACCGGCCGAGCATGGACGCGTTCCGCGGGGACGGCGCGATGGCGCGCGCGACCGAGGCCGTGCGCCGCTGCGCTGGTCTGGGGCTGCACGTCACGGTGCTCGCGGTGATGATGCGCACCAACTGGGACCGCCTGGCGGACGTCGCGCACCTGGCGAAGTCGATGGGGGCGAGCTTCCGGGTCAACGTCTTCCAGCCCGTGCACGACACGGATCTCATGCCGAGCTGGGATCAGTTCTGGGACGGCTTTCGGCTGCTCTTCGAGCGCACGTCCCTGGTGACCTGCACGGAGCCCGTGGTGCTCGCCGCGCTCGGCATGCAGCGGGACGGTGGTTGCGGGTGCGGCCGCAAGAGTGTTCGCCTGACGCCCGCCGGCGACGTGCTGCCCTGCGTCTACTGGCCGACTCCGGCGACCACGCTCGCCGCGCTGGAGCCCGGCAGCCAGGCCGCCGTGTTCGAGAGCCCGGAGTTCGTGGCCTGCCGCTCCGTGCCCGAGCCCTGCCAGGACTGCGAGCTGGTCGCGACCTGCGGCGGCGGGTGCCCTGCGCGGCGTCGGCTGGTCGGCGGCCTGAACGAGCCCGATCCCTACTGCCCGCTCAAGGGCGACAAGCCCGTGCTCCTCCGCGCCGAGCTGGGCCCCGACCTCGAGCTGCTGCACGCGTCGAACGTCTGCACAACCATCGTCGAAGCGGTCTGAGCGGTGTTCTGGATCACGCTGATGGCCCTCACGATGGGCTGCGGTCCCCAGCCGGCCCGCAAGGCCGAGCCCGCGCCCGTCGCGCCGCCCGCCATCGCCCGCGAGCAGCTGTTCTTCGCCGGGCAGGACGACGAGGGCCCCGTGCTCGCGGCGCTCGTGCTCCAACGGGAGCCGCGCGGCGAGGGGGCGGTGGTCGAGGTGAAGGGCTTCGTCGCGGTGGGCGGGGTGCTCCGCGCGCCCTTCTACGAGCGCGCCGAGCTGGCGGCCTGGCCGGGGAACGGGGTGACCGAGGCGCTGGGAACCTGGAGCAGCCAGCGTGCCGGCGAGCCGATGCGGGTGGGCTGGGAGGACCTGGGCGACGCGCTCGTCGTGGGCCTGCGAACCAAGGCCGGATCCCTGCAGCTGACCCTCGGGGGGCTGAGGCCGGCCGGGGATGGGGTCGGGCCTCACGGACCGCTGAAGTGGCGCTCGGGCATGTCGACGCTGGTCCTGGACGGTGAGCAGATCCGCGGCGTGGGCGTCATCGAGCGGCTGCGGGGCGACACGGCGACCCCGCGCTTCGGTGACTTCGCGATGTGGTTGATGGCGCCCGAGGGCGGCGGCCTGGTGCTGGGGCGCCAGACCGTGGGGCAGCCCGGCGCGGCGCTGCGGGTCGACGGGCAGGGGCGTGCG
>JAJDAI010000917.1 GCA_029261955.1 Deltaproteobacteria bacterium
GCGAGGGCTGGGGCGAGCAGGCGAACGAGGACTGGGGTTCCGAGGGCAAGCCCGACGAGCAGGACTGAGAGCCTGCGAGGCCGCTACTTCAGCTGGTGCGCGTAGAACTTGATGTTCTGCTCGCAGACGTCCTTCGCCTCGCCCTGGAGCTCGCCGCAGCGGCCGGTGAGCAGGCTCAGGGCCTCGGCGTAGCGCTTCTTCTGGCCGAGCAGGGCTGACAGCTCGAGCCGCCCGCCCTGGGGTGCTGCGGGGTCGGCGGCCCAGGTCAGCGCCGCGTCGAGATCGCCCGCCCGCGCCGCTCCGAGCAGGTAGAGCTGCACGATCTGGCTGCGGTTCTCCGTCGCGTCGCCGGCCTGGCCGCGGTCGAGCGCGGGCCCCACCTCGGCGTGGCGCTTCTGGTTCAGCATCAGGATGGCGTGGCTGATGGCGGAGCTGAGCTCCGGCGGGTCGACGAGCTGCCACAGCTGCGCCGCGGCGTCGGCCTCCGACGTCCGACAGGCGCAGTCGTGGGCCAGCCGGTTGATGCGGCTCTGGTCCCGCTCCAGGTCCTCGCGCCAGCGCAGCGCCCAGCCCTCGTCCCCGGCGGGCGAGCGCTCGGCGAGGGTCTCGGAGGTGCCGGCCAGCGGGCGGAAGATGCGCAGGCACTCCGCCGGGTTCTGCGCGTTGTAGAAGGCCGCGCCCAGGTTGAACTGGGTGCTGAGCGTGCCGTCGGCCTCGAGCGCCGCGATGTCTTCGGGCGAGGCTGCCACGAGGTGCTTCAGCGCGAGGTCCGAGGCGAGCTCCTGGAGGGGGGCCGATCCCCGCCCCGTGGGCAGCGTGGTCCGCACGATCGCCCAGGCCTCGGGCAGCCGGCCCTGCTCCAGGCGCAGTCGGCCCTCCGCGGCGATGAGCTGCGCGTTGTCCCCGAAGGCCGCGCGGCCCTGCTCCAGGGCGGACTCGGCGCGCTCGAACTTCCCCTGCTCGGACAGCAGCTCGACCTGCGTCGCGGCGCCCAGGCGGAGCAGGTCGAAGAGCCTCTCCTCGGCCGTCTTCGTGATGATCCCGGTGATCGCCCCGGAGCGGTGCACGTCGATCCAGGTCCCCGACTCCAGGGCCTTGTCGAAGTCCGCGAGCGCGAGCACGGCCTTGCCCTGCCGCTCGCGCGACATCGCGCGCAGGACCAGCGCCTGCCCGGAGCCCTCGCCGGCCTGGATGGCCCGGGTGGCCGCGCGCTCCGCCTCCGCCCACTCGCCGAGGTTGTAGGCCTCGATGGTCTGGCCGAGGGGGCCGGACTTGGGGTCGAGCACCGCGTCCATCGCCGCCGCGCCGCGGGTGCGCTCGCCCGTCGCGGTCGTGTAGCGGGCCTCGGCGTTGGTGATCAGGTACGCCTCCTTGGACTCGCGACACGCGACGAGCAGCTCCCGGGCGTCGGCAGGCTGGCCCCGCTGGATGAGGATGCTGGCCTCCTGGCAGGCGAGGTCCGCGTCGGGGAGCTGCCCTCGCGATCGCTCGACTGCGGCCAGGCCTTCGTCGTACTCGCCGGTGCGCAGGAGCACGGTGACGAGGCGGTTGAGGTGCTCCGTCTCGGCGGGGTTCAGCTTCAGGGCCGCCAGCGCGTAGCCCTTCGCCTCGTCGAACTGCTCGAGGCCGAACAGCGCGGTGGAGAGCTCGCCGAGGGGGCTGTCCTGCTCGGGGAAGTCGGCCGCGACCTGCCGCAGGAGGGGCACGGCCTTCTCCGCGCGGCCGATGCGGGTCAGCGCGATCGCCTGGTACAGGCCGCAGAGGCCGACTCCGGGCTCCTTCTTGGTGCACTTGCGGAACTTCGCCTCGGCGCCCTTGGGGTTCTGGCCGTTCAGCAGTTCGATGCCCTGGTTGTAGGCGTCGACCCCCTGGCGGGTTTCGGGGCTCCAGGGGGCGGCGGCGGCCACCGAGGGCAGCAGGAGAAACAGGAGGATCCAGCGCATGCGCACGAGGCTACCCCAGGGCCGTCAGCGAGTTGCGGGCCTCGGCGCCGCCGTAGATCCGGCGGTACGGTCCCTCCCGATCGAGCAGCTCGTCGTGGCGGCCGACCTGCGCCACGCGTCCCCCTTCCAGCACCACGATCTGGTCTGCGCGCTGCAGCGTCGCGGGGCGGTGGGTCACGACGACCGCGGCCACGTCCGGCAGCACCTGCTCGAGGCGGTCCCAGAAGGCGGCCTCGGTGTCGGCGTCCAGCGCGGAGGTCGCGTCGTCCAGCAAGAGCAGGGTCGGGGCGCCGACCAGCGCGCGGGCCAGGGCGACGCGCTGCTGCTGGCCACCGCTGAGCGTCACGCCGCGCTCGCCGACGGTGGTGTCCAGGCCGTCGGGCAGGGACGGCAGATCCTGAGCGAAGCGGGACACGTCGAGCGCGCGGTCGAGGGTGTCGTCGTCGACCTCGCGCCCCAGCAGGAGGTTGTCGCGCAGGGAGGTGGAGATGAGCACGGGGTCCTGGGGCACGTAGCCGACGCCGGTCCGCAGGGCCGCCGGGTCGATCTCCGAGGCCGCCAGTCCGCCGAAGTGCATCGAGCCGGTGCTGGACTCCCGGTGGCCGGCCACGAGCTGGAGCAGCGTGGTCTTGCCCGAGGCGACCTCCCCCACGACCGCGCAGAGCTCGCCGGGCCCGACCTGCAGGTCCACGCCGTCCAGCAGCAGCTGCCCGTCCTCGGCCCGCACCGAGGCGCCGCTCAGCCGCAGGCCGGTCCCGTGGGCGCCCGAGCCGGTGGACTCCGGGGCCTCCACGTCCAGCAGATCCTCGAGCCGACGCAGCGCCACCTCGGCCTGCTTGAAGCGGCTGAGGAAGGTGCCGAAATCGAACATCGGCCAGACGAGCGTCATCACGAAGCCCTCGAAGCTGACGAACTGGCCGAGGGTGATCTGGCCATCGAGCACGTGCCAGCCGCCCGCGAGCAGCAGCGCGAAGACGGCGGTCTGCCAGCCGTAGCCGTACATCAGGAAGATGGCCTGCTGCACGACGGCGGTGCGGACCTCGGCGCGCTGCTGCTCCTTCGCCTGGGCCGAGAAGCGCGCCGCGGCGCTGCCCTCCAGCCCGCAGGCCTGCACGATGCGGATGCCGGCGAAGGTCGTGGTCAGCTCGTCGTTGATGCCCGAGATGGACTTCTGCACCTCGGCGTAGCGCCTCCCGAGGGCGCCCTGCGCGAAGGCCTGCGCCACGATCAGCAGCGGCAGCGGCAGCACGACCCAGAGCGTCAGGCTCGGATCGATGGACAGCATCGCGGCCAGGCAGGCGAGCACGATCAGCGCCGCCTCCCCCGCCCGGAACACGCCCGAGCTGAGGAACCAGCTGGTCTTCTCCCCGGCGTCGTCCGTCAGCCGGGTCACGACGTCGCCCGCCCGCCAGCGCCGGTAGAACGCAGGCGACAGCTGGCTCAGGTGGTCGAAGACCCGCCGCCGGACCAGCCACTGGATGCGCACGTTCATGACGGAGCGCAGACCCTGCAGCAGCAGGTAGAAGGTCGACTGACCCAGG
>JAJDAI010000918.1 GCA_029261955.1 Deltaproteobacteria bacterium
GTGGCTCAGGTGGTCGAGGGCCCGGTCGTGGCGACCCATCGCCTCGTAGACATCCACCAGGCGCCGGTGCAGGTTCGCGGCCGACCAGTCGACGGCCAGCAGCCCCTCCAGCGCGCCGGCCGCCCCGCTCGGGTCCAGCCGGTGGTAGCGCATGAGGATGCTGAGCACGTCGTCGTCCTGGGCGTCGAGGTGCAGGGCCTCCATCGCTGCGTCCGCCGCCTCGTGCGGGCGCCCGATCTCCCAGAGCATTCGGCTTCGCAGAGCCGGCGGGTGCCGGTCCGAAGGCAGCGCCGCCGCCCAGCCGTCCAAGGCCGCGAGGGCCTCGTCGTGCAGCGACAGGTCCCTCAACGCCGCGTAGAGGAAGTAGTGCGGCATGTGGGGCTCGTCGCCCGGCACACCCAGGCGGATGGCCGCGCGCAGGTGCGGCACCGCCTCGTCCGCCCGCCCCAGGCGGTGCAGCTGCTGCCCCAGCAGGTAGCGGGCGTTCGGGTCCTCGGGGTCCAGCAACACCGCCCGGCTCGTCGCCTCGACGGCGCGCGTGTAGTCGGGGCGGCTGGCCCAGGCCTCACCCAGGTAGCGCCACAGCGCGGCGCGGCGCGGATCCCGGCCGATGGCGCGGGTCAGCAGGTCAGCGGCGAGCTCGGAGCGCTCCGCTGCGGTGTGATTCGGCTCCCGCGAGCGCAGCATCATCTGCGCCTGCACGAAGAGCGCGACGACCTCGGGGTCCCACTCGGCGAGGGGGTCGCGGGCGTGTGGGTCGACGGCAGACCGGGGCGCGGGCCCGCGATCGAGAAAGCCCGCGCAGCCCGTGCCGAGCAGCATCAGAGACAGCAGCGCTGGGAGTGCGCGCAGAAGCACGAACTCCGAGCCTAGCAAGCGATCCGCCATGCGGATCCAGGATCGGTTCGCTGGAAGGCCCGATCCAGTCCCCAGCGATCAGGTCGACGTGAAGATCGACCGCAGCCACTCCCGCTTCATCTTCGCGATGACGGAGATCGGGATCTCCTTCGGGCAGACGGCCTCGCACTCGCCGTGGTTCGAGCAGTTGCCGAAGCCCTCTTCGTCCATCTTGTTGACCATGTTGGCCGCGCGACGGCCGCGCTCGGGCTCACCCTGGGGCAGCGCCGCGAGGTGGGCGATCTTCGCGCCGGTGAACAGCGAAGCGGAGGCGTTGGGGCAGGCCGCGACGCAGGCGCCACAGCCGATGCAGGCGGCGGAGTCCATGGCCTCGGACGCCTTGTCCTTGGGCACGGGGATCGCGTTGGCGTCGGGCGCCGCACCGGTGGCCACCGACACGTAGCCGCCGGCCGCGATGATGCGGTCGAAGGAGCCACGGTCCACCACCAGGTCCTTGAGCACCGGGAAGGGACCCGCGCGCCAGGGCTCGATGGTCAGCGTCTCGCCGTCCACGAACTCCCGCATGTGCAGCTGGCAGGTCGTCGTGTTGACGGGGCCGTGGGCCACGCCGTTGATCACGAGGCCGCACATGCCGCAGATGCCTTCGCGGCAGTCGCTGTCGAACTCGATGCCCTCTTCGCCGGCATCGATGAGCTGGCGGTTGAGCTGGTCGAGCATCTCCAGGAACGAGCTGTGGGTCGACACGCCGTTCAGCGTGTAGTCGACCAGGCCGCCGGGGGAGTTGGAGTCCTTCTGGCGCCAGATGCGCAGCTTCAGGTTGAGTTCGCTCATCTCCACATCCCTACTTGTAGGACCGCTGGGTCTGCTTGACGTACTTGAACTCCAGCGGCTCCTTGTGGAGCGTCTGGGGCTTGGACTCGTCGTGCCACTCCCACGCCGCGGCGTAGGAGAAGTTGGCGTCGTCGCGCTTCGCTTCGCCGTCCTCGGTGACGTGCTCTTCGCGGAAGTGCGCGCCGCAGGACTCGTCGCGGTTCAGCGCGTCGCGGGCCAGCAGCTCGCCGAGCTCCAGGAAGTCCGCCAGGCGGCTGGCCTCGACCAGGCCCTGGTTGAGCGTGTCGCCGGAGCCGGGCACCGAGACGTTCTCCCAGAATTCCTCGCGGATCTTCGGGATCTCCTCGATGGCCTCCTTGAGGCCGGCTTCGTTGCGGGCCATGCCCGACTTGTTCCAGACGACCTTGCCGAGCTGGCGGTGGAAGTCGAGCGCGCTGCGCTTGCCCTTGATGGCCAGCAGCTTCGCGGTCTTCTCCTTCGCGGCGTTCTCGGCCTCGGCGAAGGCGTCGTGGTCGGTGGTGACCTTGCCGCCCAGGTCCGTGCCCCAGAGGTAGTTGCCCACCGTGTAGGGAGCGACGAAGTAGCCGTCCGCGAGGCCCTGCATGAGCGCCGAGGCACCCAGGCGGTTGGCGCCGTGGTCGCTGAAGTTGGCCTCGCCCAGGGCGAAGAGGCCCGGGATCGTGGTCATCAGGTTGTAGTCGACCCACAGCCCGCCCATGGCGTAGTGGCTGGCGGGGTAGATGCGCATCGGAGTCTCGTAGGGATTCTCCGCGGTGATGCGCGCGTACATGTCGAAGAGGTTGCCGTACTTCTCGGCCACGCCGGCCTTGCCCAGGCGCTTGATGGCGTCCCGGAAGTCCAGGTAGACCGCCAGGCCCGTGGCGCCGACGCCGTTGCCCTCATCGCAGGCCTTCTTGGCGGCGCGCGACGCGACGTCGCGGGGCACGAGGTTGCCGAAGGCCGGGTAGCGGCGCTCCAGGTAGTAGTCGCGCTCGCCCTCGGGGATGTCGTTGGGCTTGCGGGTGTCGCCCTGCTTCTTCGGGACCCAGACGCGGCCGTCGTTGCGCAGCGACTCGGACATCAGAGTCAGCTTGCTCTGGTGCTCGCCCGAGACCGGGATGCAGGTCGGGTGGATCTGCGTGTAGCAGGGGTTCGCGAAGAAGGCGCCGCGCTTGTGGGCGCGCCAGGCCGCGGTGACGTTGCAGTTCACCGCGTTGGTCGACAGGTAGAAGATGCGCCCGTAGCCGCCCGTGCAGAGCAGGACCGCGTCGGCCGCGTGCCGCTCGATCTCGCCCGTCACCAGGTTGCGCACGATGATCCCGCGCGCCTGGCCGTTGACCAGGACGAGGTCCAGCATCTCGCGCCGGGGGTACAGATCCACCGAGCCCGCACCCACCTGACGCATGAGCGCGGAGTAGGCGCCGAGCAGCAGCTGCTGACCGGTCTGACCGCGGGCGTAGAAGGTCCGCGAGACCTGCGCGCCGCCGAAGGAGCGCGTGGTCAGGCTGCCGCCGTACTCGCGGGCGAAGGGCACGCCCTGGGCCGCGGCCTGGTCGATGATGTTGACGGACACCTCCGCCAGGCGGTGCACGTTGGCCTCACGGGAGCGGTAGTCGCCGCCCTTGACCGTGTCGTAGAAGAGCCGGTGGACGGAGTCGCCGTCGTTGGCGTAGTTCGTCGCGGCGTTGATGCCGCCCTGCGCTGCGATGGAGTGGGCCCGTCGAGGGCTGTCCTGCAGGCAGAAGGACTTGACCTTGTATCCGAGCTCCGCGCAGGTCGCGGCGGCGGAGGCGCCGGCCAGGCCGGTCCCCACGACGATGAGCTCGAAGCGGCGCTTGTTGGCAGGGTTCACCAGCTTCATGTCGAAGCGGTGGCGGTCCCACATTCCCGAGATGTCGCCGCCGGGAACAGCGGAGTCGAGCACGGTCATCGGACCATCTCCCCGTAGAGGTCGAGCGGGTCGAGCATCATCCAGATCGGCAACACCAGGAAGCCGACGGCGAGGGCGACAGCGAGCAGCTTGCCGACCATCTGGATGGGCTTGTTGAACCGAGGGTGGTTCAGCCCGAGGCTCTGGAACGCGCTCCAGAAGCCGTGCCGCAGGTGGGCCCCCAGCACGAGCATGCAGACCGTGTAGAAGGCCGTGTAGAGCGGGTTCTGGAACAGCGTGACGGTCAGGCCCGCCAGGTCCAGCATCTCCGGGGTCTGCGCCGCGAAGTCGGTGCCCGCGAGCGCCTTGCTGTCCCCGACCACCCAGTGCTTTCCGAAGCGGATGGTCTTGAGGTGCACGACCAGGAAGGCGAACAGGACCACGCCGGTCTTGATCATGTTGGCCGAGGCCACGGTCTTCTGGGACGGACCGCCCGCGTTGGCGGTGACGGCGTAGCGCGAGGGCCGCGCGACCGAGTTCTCGCGGGTGACCTTCGTGCCCATCCCTGCGTGCAGGATGATGATGGCGAAGAGCCCGATCTCACCGGCGTAGAAGAGGCCACCCAGGCTGTGAAGCAGGGCGCCGTACGCGTTGAAGGACTCACCGCCGTCAGGCAGGAGGAGAGCGAAGTTGCCGGCCAGGTGAAGCGTCGCGAAGAACACGAGGAAGAGCCCCGTGGCACCCATGAGGTACTTGCGGGCGATCGTGCTGTTCAGGGCCGGAGTTCCGTCGGACATGACGTCGGCTCCAGAGGAGTGGGGGGAGGCGGCCGAGCCGGCCGTCGGGCGGGTGCGACTTCTAGCAGATGGGCGTTTTCGGGGCCACTGATGGAGATCAGGGTTGGGGCCGGTTTGACCGGGCCACGGCGTGCTCCCGGGACGGGGCCGGGCAATTCGGACCCGCCCCCCCTAGGATCAGCCGCTGGAGGGTCCCCGTGAGCGAGGACGAGCAGCGCAGCAGCCGCCGGCTTCAGGCGGTCGGCAGCGTCTTCTTGCGGCTGGACGGCCGTGAGATCGAGTGCGTGCCGCTCGACGTCTCGATCGGCGGCGCGCGCGTTGCCGTGGTCGGGGACCGCAAGCGGGTGCCCTGGGTCGGCGCGGCCGTGCACGTCGACTTCATGCGGCGGCGCGGCCTGCCCGCGTTCTCGCTCGAGGCGATGGTCGTGCGGTCCCAGGAGGACGGCAGCGACGTCGGCCTGCGCTTCGAGGCGCGCGGGGCCGCCGAGGACGCCCTGCACGCGTTCTTGACCGACGAGGCGGAGCGGCTCGGCATCCCGGTGACCTCGGTGGGCCTGCCGGCCCCGGCGCCGCCCTGGACCGAACCCGAGGCCCGCCCCGTGCGCGGGCCGGCGCCCGAGGAGCCCATCACCTGGGCCCTGCTCGCAGGCACCGTGCTGCTCATCGGCCTCCTCCTCGCCGCCTGGAAGCTGCTCGCCTGAGCGGAGCCCGCCGCCTCAGCAGTACAGGCCGAGGTAGCGGTCGAGCAACACGAGCAGGGCCGACGTGTCGGCGTGCAGCGCCGTCAGGGGATCCCTCAGCTCCTCGGGCACCCGATGAGCGAACGCGCCGGCCAGGGCGTCGATCTCCATCAGGGTGGTGCGGTAGGCGAGCAGTTCGCCCTTCATCGACCAACGGTCCTCGGTCGCCTGCTTCAGCACGGAGTTGGCTTCGTCGATGAGCTCCTTCGTCTCGGCCGGGTAGGCGTCGACGAGGTCCCGCACGGTGTCCAGCTCCGCGATGGCCCGTTCGATGAGGGCCGGGGACTGGCCCCGGGTGAAGGGCAGGACGGCGCTGCCCCAGACGCTTTGGGCGGGCAGGTAGTCCCCGGGCTCCGGAGTGGGCATCGGGGCCAGACCGAGGGCCTCGATGAGGCGGCCGTGCTGATCCAGCGCCGCGCGCAGATCGCCGAGTCCGCGGGCCAGCGACGGACTGGAGCTTGCGAGGCGGGGGTCAGCCAGCAGCCCGAAGTGCGGCGTGAGGACCAACCCGAGCAGCTCCGGCAGGCCCGCGCTCGCCCGGTTGTAGGGGCAGTTGCGGACGAGGCGGCTTGCGGCGGCGTACAGGTCCCCCGCCTCGCTCCGCATGAAGAGCCGATCCGCGAGGACCCGGTTGGACTGCGCGGCGTTGGCGGTCAAGCCGTCCAGGGGCAGCAAGGCTTCGGTCAGATCGGGACCGCAGTGCGGCGCGGGCGGGGGCGGCACCACCGTCAAGCCGCTCAGGAAGGGGGGCATCGCGAGCAGGGCGACCATCGCGAGCAGCGCCCAGCTGCCGCCTTCCCGCGGGCCACCGAGCAGGCTCCGCACCCGGATCTCGAGCAGGTGGCGGGCGGCCAGGGCTGGGAAGGGGGTGAGCTCAGTGGCACGCTCGAGCAGCAGCTGCGCGTAGGACGAGGGGCGGACACCGGAGCGGAGCACGGCCTCATCCGCGGCGCGCTCGGCCTCCAGGATGAGGAAGCGGCGGGCGAGCCAGAGCAGCGGGTTGAACCAGAAGACCGCGCACACGAAGGAGACCGCGCGTTGCACGGCCCAGTCCCGCCGGGCGACGTGCGCCCCCTCGTGCAGCAGCACCTGCTCGCGCTGCTCGGCGGGCCACTGCTCGAAGGACCGCGGCAGCAAGACGACGGCGCGCCACCCGAAGGTCACGGGGCTGCCGAGCTCCCCCCCGATCCGAACATCGGCCCCCGGGATCGCGGGGCCCGAAGCGGCCGCGGCCGCCAGGCGACGAAGCGAGATCAGCGAGGCCGTCTGCCTCAGCGTCAACAAGAGGAAGCCCGCCGCCCACGCGGCCGCAAGGCCCAGGGCCAGCCCGCCGCCGCTGCGCGCGAGGGACGCAGGTCCGACGTCGAGCACGGCCAGGATGGGCAGGGCCGCGACCGCCGCGAAGGCAGCCGCCCAGATCGCGTGCCGCAGCCGCGCCGGCGCCTGCCGCAGGAGCGTCGCGCAGACGCCCGCCACCCCGATCACCACCGCCGCCCGCACCGACACGTCCGCGCCGATGGCCAGGGCATCCGCCCCCAGATCCGCGAGTCCGACTCCGTCCACGGTCCAGCTCATCGTCCCTCCTCCCGCGCTGCATCCACCAGGGCCTGGAGCCGCTGCTGCGCGCCCGGTTCCAGCTCGCTGGAGAGCTCCAGCAGGGCCACCGCCGCGTCCGCGGGGGAGCCTCCAAAGAAGTTGTCTACGACCCGCCGGAGGGCCGATCGACGGGCGGTGCCCGGCTCGATCACCGGCCGGTACAGGTAGGCGCGACCCTGCTCCCGCGACTGGACGTGCTGTTTCCGCACCAGGGTCGCCAGCGCGGCGCGAACCGAGCTGTAGCTGGGCGCGTCGGCCATCTCGGCCCGCACGTCGGCGACCGGTGCCTCACCCAGTCGATAGAGGATGTCCATGATCTGCCGCTCGCGGCGG
>JAJDAI010000919.1 GCA_029261955.1 Deltaproteobacteria bacterium
CGCGCTCTTCGATGATGGCCTGCGACACGAGGATCGGCGTGAGGGCCGCCAGCAGCAGGGTCTGCACGGTGACGAAGGTGCGGAACAGTCGCCGCCCGACGGAGCCCATGACGGTGAGGCTCATGGCCTCGGGGTCCTGGACGCGGTCGGCCCAGAAGAGGAAGACGACGACCAGCAGCCCGCCGATGACCCCGGCCCGCAGCGCCCAGGTCTGCCAGCGGCGACCGGTGCGTGTCAGCTCCCGGGACAGGATGGGGGCGAGTCCAGGGGCCTTCATCGGGGCGAGCCTAGAGCACCGGGCGGGTGGTCGCGACCGGGGATCGCGACGGAGCACCGCCACGCCCTGCATACTCCGCGGCATGCACCGCACCCTCCTCCTGTTCGGCCTGCTGATGACCACCGCGTGCACCAGCGGCGCCGGCGGCGACCCGGGCGACGACGACGACAGCGCGGGCGACGACCTGATCGACGACGACGACGCGACCGAGGCCTCCGGGGGCTGCGGCCAGGTGCCTCCGCACGGGGCGGGCCGGGTGGCCCTGACGCTCGACGCCGGCCCCGAGGGCGACGGCACCCGCGGCTTCTACCTGAGCGTGCCCGCGGGCTACGACCCCGACGTGCCCAGCGCGCTGGTCGTGGGCTACCCCGGCACCAACTGGCTCGGCGAGCAGGTCCAGCCCTACCTCGGCCTGGAGTCCGTCGAGCCCCAGAGCAACGAGATCTTCGTGTACCCCGACCCGCTGTGGCACGACTTCGCCGGCTGGGGGAACCTCGGCGGCTGGATCCTCGGCCCCTACGCGCAGCCCGCCGACGGCAACGAAGACCTCGTCTTCACGGAGGCGCTGCTCGACTGGGTCGAAGCCAACTACTGCGTGGACACCGAGCGCGTCTTCGCGACCGGCCACAGCTGGGGCGGCGACATGGCGCAGGTCGTCAGCTGCTTCCTGGGCGAGCGCTTCACGGCCAGCGTGCCCGTCGCCGCCAACCGGCCCTACTGGTTCGAGGCCGGCACGGAGTGGGTCAACTGCTCCGGCGAGACCGCGGTCTGGACGATGTTCGGCGTGGCCGACGACCACTTCACCTCGCAGGCCTGGCCCGGGGAGTACGGGGACGAGTGCCGCGACTTCTGGCTCGACACGCGGGACTGCGACGGGGCCGACAGCTACACCGACCTGGGCTTCGGCGAGCAGGACGAGTGCGTCGAGTTCACGGGCTGCTCCAGCCCCGTGCGCTACTGCCTCTACGGGCCGGACACGGCGCACCAGGTGCCGGCGTACTACGCCGAGGCGGCGATGGAGTTCTTCCGGGGGTTCTGAGGCGACCCGGGGGCTTGTCTGCCGGGTCGCTCAGGGCTGGACGACGGTCCCTTCGCCGGCGCACTCGGCCTCGACGTCCGCGAGCGTCTCCGGGGCGTACCACCAGTCGGTGACCGTCTCGAGGCCCCCGTTGTCGTCGTAGAGGCAGCCGGCCACCAGGTCGTCGGTGGCGCACGGACCGCTTCCCGAGACCCCCTGCGCGGTGTCGCAGGTGTCCAGGTAGGCCTGCTCCGAGGTCGCGCCGACCAGGGGATCCACGCTGCGCTCCTGGCAGCGGTCCTCCTGGCCCGTCGTCGCCTCACGAAAGCCGCAGTGCGACCACGAGGGCCGCAAGGGTGCCAGAGATTTCGCCCCACGCAGCCCCGATGCCCGGGTCTGAGGTGGGCGAGGGAGAGGAGATGGTCTGGCGGAGGGCGGGGCGGCTCGGGAGGTGGCGCGAGCGGCGCTCAGCGCGTCTCGAAGACCAGCAGGTAGGGCACCGCCGGCTTGTTGCCCTGGTCGCGAAACGCGTTGAACTTCTCGCTGTTGATCCAGATGACGTAGGGCTTGCCGGGCTCCAGGGTGACCGGCAGCACGATGGTCCGGCCGTCGGCCTTGTACTCAGGCGTGCCCCCCTTCGGGAAGGTGTCGTCCGAGACCTGGACGAAGGACCACATCCGGTCGGTGATCATGTCCTTGGAGAAGGTCACCTCGATCTGCTTCAGCGCGGGGTCCACCGCGGTGTCGCCCGAGCTCGGCACGGTCTTGACGACGACGGGGGGCATCGAGGCGACGGAGGGCGCCTTGGGTCCCCCGAGGGCGACGGCGCTCATGGCCAGGACGAAGGCGGCGATCGCGATGGCGGGGAGTCGAGGGGACATGGCAGCTCCGGGGCGGGTGGTGGGGGCTCGGGAGGGCGGCCCACCGCCTGGATCCAGCATGGCACGGGCCCTCATCAGGACCGGAGCGAGACCGGAGGGCTCGCGGAGGCGCGAACGGAGACCCCGCAGGCGCAGCCGAGGAGGCTCCGGAAGCCCCGGAGGACGCCGCCAGGCGGCCGGAGGGCCCCAAGCTCGAGCTCCCGAACAGGCACACCACGCCGGGGTCTCTCCAGAACTCCCGAGCCCGGCTCTGGGGGTAGTCTGCTGGTGATTCCGAACTGGATCAGGGGACAGAGACCATGACGACACGATCAGCTTGGGCCGGGCCCGGCCTCCTCATCCTCGCCCTCGGGCTGCTCCTGCCCGCCTGCTCGTCGCGGCGCGGCGGAGGCGGAGGTGGAGGCGACGACGACGACTCAGCGGTCGACGACGACGACATCAGCGACGACGACGACGTCAGCGACGACGACGACGTCAGCGACGACGACGACGTCAGCGACGACGACGACAGCGTGAACCCCTCCTGGCCCCCCCTGGACGAGATCGGGCGCTACGCCGACTGCGAAGCGAGCTTCACGATCGACACCGAGGGCGACGGGCAGACCGACGCCGCCGCCGTCATCGGGTACAGCGGAGGCGGCTATTGGGGCCGGGTCGACTGGGACTTCGACCAGGACGGCGAGCCGGACTTCGAGGTCATCGCCACGCGCGGGCCCGGACACCGCCTGCTGGAGGAGCTCGCCACGAACCTCGAGGGCGAGGGCAACGAACGCCGCGTCACCTACAGCTACAACGACGACGGCAACATGATCGGGATCGAGCGGGACGACGACCTCGACGGCGGGATCAACCAGCGTTGGGAGATGGGGTGGAGCGGGGACGACCAGGTGGACATGCGGCGGGACGACGACGGGAACGGCTCCTGGGATCTGATCGTCTTCTACTCCTACTCGGGCGGCGATCTGGTCGGGATGGAGCAGGACGTCGACGCCGACGGCGAGGTCGACTACTTCGCCGAGGTTGAGACCACGACCGCCGGCGAGAACGAGTGGGTCGAGTGGCGCGACACCGACGGCGAGCTCGTGGCGACACAGTTCTGGACCTTCCCGGACCCCCGCTTCTGGAGCGAGTACCGCTACGAGGCGCCGTCCGCGCCGGTGGCCGTGACCCAGCGGACCTACGACTCCCAGTGGCGGATCATGAGCTCGCGCGAGAGCGTCGGCGACGGCTGGACCAACGTCTACGACTACGACTACAGCTGCCCCTGATCGCGCCGGTCGATGCACCCTCGGCCGAACGCACGCGATCCGGGGGGACCGACCCCGGGAACGGTCCTAAGGTCGGTGGATGCAGCCCCCAGGGGCTGGCGCTGGGGGGCGAACGGATGCGGTTCACGAAGACTCTGCTCATCACGCTGCTCGCAGCCGCGGCGGGATCAGCCTGGGCGCAGCCCGTCGAGGACCCCGCGAGCTGGCAGGTCACAGGAGGGCAGGCCGGAGCCATGTTCGGCTCCGAGCTCGCTTCGGCCGGCGACGTCAACGGGGACGGCTTCGACGACCTGATCGTCGGAGCCCCCGCGCACGACGGCGCATTCACCGACGTCGGCGCCGCCTTCCTCTTCCGCGGCTCCGCGGCCGGGCTCGCCGCATCCCCCTCGTGGACGGTGCTCGGAGACCAGGACTCGGCCGGGCTCGGGGCCTCGGTCGCGGGGGCCGGAGACGTGAACGGCGATGGCTTCGACGACGTCGTGCTCGGCATCCCCGGGGGAAGCGACGGCGAGTCGGGGGAAGGGCTGGTCCACCTGTACCTCGGATCGGTGGCCGGTCTGTCGCCGACCGCGGACTGGGTCGGGCAGGTGAACGTGGCCAACGCCCAGCTCGGCTTCTCCGTCGCAGGGGCCGGGGACGTCAACGGCGACGGCTTCGACGACGTCGTGCTCGGAGCCCGCAACCTCTCCGACCCGGAGCTCATCGAGGGCGGCGCCTACGTCTTCCTCGGCTCGCCGGTCGGCCTCGCCGCGTCCCCTGACTGGGCCATGCAGATCGACTCCGAGTTCGC
>JAJDAI010000920.1 GCA_029261955.1 Deltaproteobacteria bacterium
CGCCTGGTCGTCGAGACGAGCCAGGTCACGCTGGACGAGGACGGGACCCGGGACCGGGCGGGGGTCAACCCGGGCCGCTACGCCGTGCTGTGCATCAGCGACAGCGGCGTCGGCATGACGCGCGAAGAGCAGGCGCACGTCTTCGAGCCCTTCTTCACCACCAAGGAGGTGGGCAAGGGCACCGGCCTGGGCCTGTCGACGGTCTACGGCATCGTCAACCAGAGCGGTGGGCACATCTGGCTCTACAGCGAGCCAGGCAAGGGCACGAGCTTCAAGATCTACCTGCCCATCGACGAGAGCGGAGCGAGCGTCGCGCCCGAGACCCCACGGCCGCCCCCCATCGACCTCTGGGGCACCGAGACGATCCTGGTCGTCGAGGACGAGCCCGCGGTGCGCGCCCTGACCTGCAACGTGCTGCGGCGCTTCGGCTACCAGATCCACGCCGCCGCCGGCCCCGACCAGGCGGTCCGGCTGAGCCAGCGCATTCGCGGCAAGCTGCACCTGCTGCTCACCGACGTCGTGATGCCGCACACCAGCGGGCTGCAGCTCGCGCGGCAGCTCACGCTGAAGCGCAAGGACCTCAAGGTGCTCTACATGTCCGGCTACACGAACAACGCGATCGTGCACCACGGCGTCCTGGACGAGGGCACCGCGCTGCTCGAGAAGCCCTTCAACGCCGACGGGCTCGTGCGCAAGGTGCGCTCGGTGCTCGACGGGAATTGAATCGCCGCCGACGGGCTAGAGCGCCGAACGGGCGAACCCGACCGAGCCCCGCGAAGGACAGCCGCCGCATGTGGCCGCCGGGCCGACGAGCAGTGTCGGGACACGGGAGGAGGCCCGGTGGTCACCTGCGGTGGCTGGACGAGCGTGGCGACCGAGGTTTTGGCCGTTCGGTGCTCTAGACTCCGGCGGTGCGCTTCCTCCTCCTCTCCGTCCTGCTCGCCGCCTGCTCCCCTGCGCCGGCGCCGCCCCCCGCCGAACCCGTGCCCCACGCCGTGAGCAGGCTCACGCCGCCGGCGGAGCCGCGTGTGCCGGACTTCCTGCCCCCGCCCTTCACGGCCGATCAGATCCGCGACGCGATGCCGATCGGCACGACCCTGCGCTTCGAGCGGCGCGCGCCCGACGGCTCGGGCTTCCAGACCTGGACCGTGACGGGCAGCACCGAGACTCACGCGACCATCTCGTTCCAGCCGGAGATGGCGGACGGGACGCCGCTCGGCGCCGCGGCGGTGCGCACGAACGCGTGGACCGATCTGCGTGACCACGCGAAGTTCGACGCGAGCAAGGCGGTGGCCTCGGACCGGCCGGTGACCACCGAGCCCGGCACCGGCCCGGGGCGCCACTACGTGCTCACGGAGCCCACCAAGGGCGGCGACGTCGTCAGCGAGCTGGACTTCGCCCTGACCCTGCCGGGGCCCCCGATCCGCATGTCGGTCCGCGCGCCGGACGGCAGCCTGGACCACGAGATGATCCTCCTCGAGCGCCGCAGCCCGTGAGCGGCGAACTGGAGGTCAAGGCGGTCGCCGTAGGGCGGCCCCTGCCGGTCGACCGCGTGCTGGCCCTGGCGGGGGCGGAGCTGGGCCTGCTCGGCGAGCCGCGCTCGGTGCACCTGGACGCGCGCTACCACGACGACGAGGCCGGCCGGCTGCGGGCGGGGCGCTGGACGCTGCGCGCTCGAGCGAGCGACGGGGTCCTGGTCGGGACCGTGAAGGGGCCGGGCCCGCGGATCGGCGGGGTGCAGCGGCGCCTGGAGATCGACGTGCCCCTGGACCAGCTCCCCGAACCGGGGGAGCCGCTGCCGGCCCCGCTGGCCGAGGCGCTGGCGGCGGTCCTGCCCGAAGGGCTCTGGCCGCCCTTCGGCCACCGGGTGCTCGTGGATCGCACGCAGGTGGACGTGCGGATCCCCGGCGGCGTGGCCGAGCTGGCCATCGACCACGGCGAGGTGCGGGCTGCCGGCCGCACGACCCCGGTTCGGGAGCTGGAGCTGGAGTTGAAGCAGGGCGAGGGCACCCAGCTCTTCGCGGCTGCGCGGCGCCTCGCGGAGCCCCTGGGGCTGCGGCCGGGAGGGCTCGGCAAGGGCGCTCGCGGGCTCGCCTTGCGGGGGCTGCTGGGCAGCCGCGGGGCGCGGGGGCAGAGCCGGACGGAGCGCCTCGAGACCCTGGCCGAGCTGGACGACCGGATCGAGCTGGAGCCGATCGACCTGCGAGCCGAGCGCGCGGAGCTGCTCGCTTCGCTCATCGAAGACGGCGCACCGCCGGGCCTTCAGCGCCTGGCGCCGGACTCGACCGAGTACGCAGCCCTGCTCTGGGCCGCCTTGTCCGCCTGATCAGTGTCCGACGGAGCCGCCCGCGACCTTCGCGATGCCCTCGGTGACGAAGCGCCCGAGGTTGCGGTAGGGCGACACCGACACCGCCTCGCCCGCGGCGGGGTCCCAGAGGACCTGGAGGCGGATGCCTCCCGCGGGCACCGACTGGTGCACGGTCACCTCCAGCTTCACGAGGTCGCCCTCGTTCCCCTGGATCTGAATGTCGAAGTTGTGCGGCGTGATGGGGTCGTGGGTGGCCATGGCGGCCGAGGATGCCGCCCCAACCGGGGCGTGGCAAGCGGCGAAACGGCCCCTCGCCCGACGCGGGCGCCGGTCGTCTAGGATGGGCGGCCTTCGCGCCCCCCCGGAGTCCACCATCCGCCTGCTCGTCCTGACGCTCGCCCTGCTGCTCGCGGCCTGTTCCCCAGACGCGCCGTCGGCGGCGTCTGAGGAACCGTCTCCCGAGTCGCCGACGCCGCCGTCCGGCGAGCCCGAAGCCGCG
>JAJDAI010000093.1 GCA_029261955.1 Deltaproteobacteria bacterium
CCCAGGACCTCGCCGAGCACGGCGTCCGTGTCGGCGCCGAGGGTCGGGGCGGCGTCGTAGCGCTCGACCGGGGTTTCGCTGAAGCGGTAGGGCGAGCCGACTCCCTGGAAGGAGCCGGCGACGGGGTGGTTCATCGTCACCAGCATGGACAGGGCGTCGGTCTGCGGGTGCGCGAGCGCCTCGTCGGGGCGGAGGATGGGGCCGGCGGGCACGCGGATGGCCTTGAGGATGTCGATCCACTCGTCGCGCGGGCGCGTCTCAATGATGGGCGCGAGGGCGTCGGCGAGGGCCTGGCGGTCGAGCACGCGGCCGTTGTTGGTGGACCAGCCCTCGTTGCCGCGCAGGGACGCGAAGTGCTCCGTCGCGAGCATGCGCTGCCACATCCCGTCGTTGCCGGCGGCGAGCAGCAGCCATCCGTCCGAGGCCTGCAAGGGCTCGTAGGGCGCGACGTTGGGGTGGGCGTTGCCCAGGCGCGGGGTCGGCTGCCCCGAGATCAGGGCGTTGGCGGCGACGTTGGCGAGCCAGGCCAGGTGGGTGGCGAAGAGCGAGATGTCGACGTGCTGTCCCTTGCCGTCGCGCTCGGCCACGCGCAGGGCGGCGAGGGTGCCGAGGGCGGCGTTGAGGCCGGTCGTCAGGTCCACGATGGGCACGCCGACGCGGTAGGGGGTGCCGTCCTTGGGGCCGGTGACGGCCATGATGCCGCCGTAGCCCTGCACGATGAGGTCGTAGCCCGGCTCGTTGGCGAGGGGGCCGGTCTGGCCGTAGGCGGTGATGGAGGTCATCACCAGGCGCGGGTTGTGCTCGCGCAGCACGTCGAAGCCGAGCCCGAGGCCATCCAGCTTGCCAGGGGGGAAGTTCTCCAGGACAACGTCGGCCTTCGCGGCGAGCTCGCGGATGACGCGCTTGCCCTCCTGGCTCTTCAGATCCACGGCGATGGACTGCTTGTTCCGGTTGACCGAGAGGAAGTAGGCGGCCACGCCGTTCTGCTCGACGGGGCCCCAGGCGCGGGTGTCGTCGCCGGTCTTGGGGTGCTCGATCTTCCAGACCGTGGCGCCCAGGTCCGCGAGGATCTGGGTGGCGTAGGGGCCCGCGAGGATGCGGGTCAGGTCGAGGATCTTGACGCCTTCGAGGGGGGTCATCGCGGGAGCTTTCGGTTCTCACGCCAAGGGCGCTGAGGGGCCAAGGGCGCCAAGGGGGTTCTGGCGGACGCAACACTGTACACAGGGGCCGTAGGACGACACCCCGAAGGCAGCACTGCGAGCCGGTCCAAAACCAGAACCTCAGCGAGCTTGGCCCCTTGGCGTGAGCCCTTCTGCCGCTACGCGCGAAGCTCCTCGCCAACCCCCTCGGGAGGCGAGGTGAACAGAGACACCACGACGCCGAGGACGAAGCTCACCGCCACGGCCGGCGGCAGCTCGGACAAGGCCGCGAAGAACTCCCCGCCCGGCAGCTCCGGCGCGATGAACTTGAAGAAGGGCACGGCCAGGAAGCCGCCGATCATCGCCGCCAGCGCACCCTTGCCCGTGAAGCGCTCCCAGAAGAGCGACAGGATGACCGTCGGGCAGAAGGTCGCCGAGATCCCCGACCATCCGAAGATGACGAACCAGAAGATGGTCCGTTCCGGCGTCGTGATCGCCACCGTCATCGCCAGGGCCAGGGCCGCCAGCGACAGGCCGAAGGTCGCGAAACGGGAGAAGCGCAGCAGCTCCTCGTCGCTCAGCTCGGGGTGGCGGACCTTCTGATACCAGTCGCGCGCCAGGGCGGAGCCGGCGACGACCAGCAAGGAATCGATGGTCGACATGATGGCCGACAGCACGATCGCCACGTAGAGGCCGACGATCACCAGGGGGAAGAGCTGCTCGGTGAGCAGCGGCAGCACGTTCTGCGCGCCGTTGCCGAGCACGGCGGCCACGTCGTCCCCCGGCGAGGTCAGCAGGTGCCGGCCGACCATGCCGATCAGCACCGCGCCCGTGTCCGCGAGCACCGTGAAGCCGACGGCCACCGCCGCGCCCTTGCCGATCTCCGCCTCGTCGCGCAGCGCGATGAAGCGCACGAAGATCTGCGGGGACCCCATGAAGCCGATGCCGATGAGCAAGAAGCCCAGGACCTCGGCCATGATCAGCCAGTCCCAGGAGCTCGCGCCCGACCAGGAGAGCAGGTTCGGATCGATGGCCGTCAGGCCCGTCGTCACCTCACCCCAGCCGCCCGCCGCGACGATGCCCGCGATCGGCAGGATGGTCAGCCCAAAGAACATCAGCACGCCCTGGAACACATCGGACCAGGCCACCGCGAAGAAGCCGCCCGAGGTCGCGTAGAGCAGCACCACCGCGAAGCCCACCAGCGCGCCCACGTAGTAGTTCCAGCCCAGGAAGGTCTCGAACGCGGCGCCCGTCGCGTCGATCTGCGCGGAGACGTAGATGGTCACGAAGACCACCAGGCTCAGGGCCGAGACGATGCGCAGCAGGTGCGAGGTGTCCCGGAAGCGCGACTCCAGGTAGTCGGGCATCGTCACGGAGTCGTAGCGGTCGGTGAGGCGCTTGAAGCGGCGGCTCATCCAGAGCCAGGCCAGGGTTACGCCGATGATCTCGCCCAGGACGATCCACATCGACTTGATGCCGATGGCGGCGCCCATCCCGGTGAGGCCCAGGAGCAGCCAAGCGCTCTCCCCCGTCGCCCTCGCTGAGAAGGCCACGGACCAGAAGCTCAGGGACTTTCCCGCAGCAAAGAAGTCCCGCATGTCCTTGACGCGTCGGCTTGCGACGACGCCAATTCCCAGCAGCACCCCCAGGTACGCGATCACCATGAGCAGCTTGACTGTTGATTCCATTCATCCTCCTGGCGCCCCTTATAGCGGCGGCGGGCTTTGGCCACCGGCGCCAGCGTCCACTACGATCGCGATTCGCGTGGGCCGGAGCACGGCCCGACGAGGAGGGCTCATGAGTCGACCCCCCGAGCAGCGCAGCGAAACGCGCTTCTCCGACTTCAAGCACGCCTACAACGAGGCGCAGGCCTTGGCGGAGGCAAATCGCTGCCTTTATTGCGAAGACGCCCCGTGCATCCAGGCCTGTCCGACGAGCATCGACATCCCGGAGTTCATCCGGAAGATCGCCACCGGCAACCTCAAGGGCTCCGCGCGGACCATCTTCAGCAGCAACATCCTCGGGATGAGCTGCGCCCGGGTGTGCCCGGTCGAGACGCTCTGCGTCGGCGACTGCGTGTTCAACGCCATGGAGGCTCCGCCCATCCAGATCGGCAAGCTGCAGCGCTACTCGACGGACATCGCGTTCGACAAGGAGTGGCGCTTCTTCGAGGCCGGACCGGACAGCGGCCAGAGCGTCGGGCTCATCGGCGGGGGGCCCGCGTCCCTGGCCGCCGCCCACGAGCTGCGCCGCCTGGGCCACGCCTGCACCATCTACGAGAAGCGCTCGGTGCTCGGCGGGCTCAACTCCACCGGCGTCGCGCCCTACAAGATGAAGGCCGACCGCGCGGCCGACGAGGTCGAGTGGGTCTTGGCCATCGGCGGCATCGACGTGCAGCTGGGCGTGGAGATCGGCAAGGACGTCTCCTGGGCCGACCTGGAGAGTGAGCACGACGCGCTCTTCTTCGGCGCGGGCCTCGGGCCCGACCGCTTCCTGAAGGTGGACGGGGAGGACCTGAGCGGGGTCTTCGGCGCCGTCGACTGGATCGAGGCGATGAAGCTGCAGGACCTCGACCTGGCGAGCGTGCGGAGCGCGGTCGTGGTCGGCGGCGGCAACACGGCCGTGGACGCGGTGCGGGAGCTGCTGGGCCTCGGCGTGCCGAAGGTGACCATGGTCTACCGCGGCGACGAGGCGAAGATGTCCGGCTACCAGCACGAGTGGCGCGAGGCGAAGGTCGAGGGCGCGCTGTCCATCTGGCGCGGCGTGCCGACCGCCTTCACGGGGAGCGGCAAGCTCGAGTCGATCACCGTCGCGGCGCTGAACGCGGACAAGAAGCCCACGGGCGAGGCGTCGGCGCTGCCGGCGGACCTGGCGCTGCTGGCCATCGGCCAGGGCAAGCTCGGCGACATGCTCGGCTCGCTGGACGGCGTGACCGTCGAGTGGGGGCGCGTGGTGACGGCTGAGGACGGGGCCACGGGACGCCCCGGGCTCTACGCCGGCGGCGACGCGGCCAACGGTGGCAAGGAGGTCGTCAACGCGGCCGCTGAGGGGATGCGCGCGGCCCGCGGCATCGACGCATACCTGGGAGGCGACCGTGGCTGATCTGACCACCAACTGCGGCGGGATCATCTCCCCCAACCCCTTCTGGCTCGCCTCGGCGCCGCCGGCCAACAGCGGCAAGCAGGTCATGCGGGCCTTCGACGCGGGCTGGGGCGGCGCCGTATGGAAGACGCTGGGTCAGCCGATCCAGAACGTCAGCTCCCGCTTCGGCGCGACCAACTACGGCGGCACCGCGGCCATCGGCTTCAACAACATCGAGCTGATCACCGATCGCCCGCTGGACGTGAACTTCGCCGAGATCGCCGAGGTGAAGCGGCTCTACCCGAAGCACGCCGTGATCGTGTCGCTGATGGTGGAGACCCGCCAGGAGTGGCAGGACATCATCAAGCGGTCCATCGACACCGGCGCGGACGGCCTGGAGCTGAACTTCGGCTGCCCGCACGGCATGTGCGAGCGAGGCATGGGCTCGGCCGTCGGCCAGGAGCCCCGGGTCAACGAGGAGATCACCTCCTGGGCCAAGGAGTACAGCTCGATCCCGGTGCTCGTGAAGCTCACGCCCAACGTCGGCGACATCCTGCCGCACGGCCACGCGGCCCAGCGCGGCGGCGCGGACGGGGTCAGCCTGATCAACACGATCAAGTCGATCATCAGCGTCGACATCGACCGCTTCGTGCCGAACCCGCGGGTCGGCAGCATGAGCACCAACGGCGGCTACTGCGGCGCCGCGGTCAAGCCCATCGCCCTGCACATGTGCGGGCAGCTGGCGCGGGACCCGGGCTTCAACATCCCGATCAGCGGCATCGGCGGCGTGACCAACTGGCGCGACGCCGTGGAGTTCATGCTGCTGGGCGCGAGCTCGGTCCAGGTCTGCACCGAGGTGATGCTGAAGGGCTACCGCATCGTCGAGGACATGATCGAGGGGCTCAACGAGTACCTCGATGAGAAGGGCTTCGCGTCCGCGTCCGAGATCGTCGGCAAGGCCATCCCCGGCTACTCCGAGTGGGGCAACCTCGACCTCAACTACGAGACCGTCGCCAAGATCGACAGCGAGAGCTGCATCGGTTGCTACAAGTGCGTGGTCGCCTGCCACGACGGCGCGCACCAGTGCATCCACCCGAACCCCGACGACGCGCGGGTGCCCATCGTCGACGAAGACGAGTGCGTGGGCTGCAACCTCTGCCAGATCGTGTGCCCGGTGCCGGACTGCATCAGCCTGGTGGAGGTCGCCAACGGCTTCGCGCCGGCGAGCTGGAACGAGCACCTGAACGAGGGGGCCGTGCTGCGGCCGAAGAAGGGGTCGCACTAAGCGGGGCGCGGAGGCTCAGGGGTTCTGGATCAGAACTTCCACTTGATGCCGACGCCGACCTCGCTGCCGTTCTTCTCGCTGTGCTTGCCGTAGGCGCCGAAGGAGAAGCGGTCGTTCTTCTTGTAGTCGAGGTTCACGCCGCCGGACATGCCGTCCTGCTCGTCGTACTTGCCGTAGGCGCTGCCGCTCAGGTTCTCGCTGAACTTGTACTTCAGGTCGAGCTTGCTGCTGAGCTTGTCGTCCTCGAAGGCGCCGACCCAGGTCGCCGTCAGCTTCTTGGACTGGTAGGCGATCTTCGCCTCGATCTTCTCGAGCGCGATGTTGCGCAGGCTGCCGATCTCCACGCCGACCTCGGCGCTGAAACCGCCGCCCAGGCCCATCTTCTTGGAGAACTCGGGGATGTCCATGTCGGCCGCGACCGCGCCGGCGGCCGCCAACAGGGCGAGGGTGACGATGATGGTGGGGTTGGCGTCGACCCAGCCGTTCAGCGCGTCCGTGAGGCCGTCGCCGTTGGACTTGACCCAGTCCCCGGCCGCGGTGCCGAACTCCGCCTGCAGCGCCTGCACGAGCTTGTCGACGTGGGCCGGATCCGCGCCCTCGTCGAGGTTGCCGACCGCGGAGCCCAGCGACTTCAGCCCGGACTTCATGGCGCCGTTGGCGACCTTCGCGAGCTTGTCCTGGGTCAGCTCCTTGCTGACTGCCTTGTAGAGCTTGGGGCCCAACCAGGTGCCGAGCGTCTTCTCGTAGTTGCGCAGGCCCTCCGACTTGCTCGGCTCAGCCGCCTGGGGCGCCTTGACCGGCAGCTGCTTGTCGAGCAGCGAGGAGGTGTCCGAGGGGCGAACGGGCTCGTTGGCGGGGCCGCCGAACACCTGCTTCTCGGTGGCAGCAGCTTTCTTGCCGCTCTCGTTCTCTCTCGGGCGGACTTCCTGCGCGGTGCCGGACATGCGATCTCCTGGAAGAGACAACATCTACCGTTCTGCGGCCCGCGATGCGAGCGGCATTCCCGATCAGGGCGCGGAAACCGTCAACATCAGCAGGCCCCACCAGAGGCCGCTCACCGCCGTGAGCACCGCCAGAAGGCCGAGCAGCGGCTCGGATCGCGGGTGCAGCGGCTCCTCCTTGGCGATCGCGACGCCGAGCGGCTGGTTGGCGCTCCGAAGCAGCGACTCCGGCAGCTCCAGCAGGGTGGGCGGGGGGAGGTCGGGCAAGGCCAGGGCGGGGTTCGTCATCGCGGCTCCTGAGCTGGGGCGACCGCCGGGGTAGCGGCCTTGCTCATGAAGAACGAATAGGAGTCCGCGGGGGCTCCTCACCAGCAATTCCGGACCGCTTCCGTACACCGCTGTGTACGCAAGACCCTTTTGTCTCCTTGCCCCGCTACCCGCATCTGCGCGGAGCGACAGCCGCCGTGAGTACGCCGGCCGTCTCCAGCGCGGCCGCCGTTCAGGGCGAGCAGACCAGCGAGGTCACCACGTCCCCGCTGCCGTGATCGGAGTCCAACGCGGTGTTCTGGTAGGTGATCGGGAAGGTGAGGGTGGTGCCCACGCGGGGGGTGAGGTCGGCGGAGAAGACATCGCCGTAGTTGGAGCGCGCGCAGGGGAAGCCCGGGTCCGAGGTCGCGTCGATGGTCGAGTAGCTCAGGGCCGTCGCGGAGGGGTTGTCCGTCTTCAGCTGGCAGAAGATGTCCGCATCACCCTGACCGCAGCCGCTCGCGAGGTCCCAGGTGCAGGTGCCGTTGCAGTAGAGCTGGCTCACGGTGCTGAAGTCGTAGCGGCAGGTGAAGGAGTCCACCGTCAGCGTGCTGAACTGCGAGACCGGCGGGTCGACCTCCTCACCGGGGTCGAGCCAGCCGTCACCGCAGGTCCCGCCCGAGCAGGCGGCGTCGCTGCCGTTGCAGTCCTGGTCGATGCCGTCTTCGCAGATCTCGGAGTTGAAGGGGAACATGGCCGAGTTGGAGTCGTTTCAGTCCCCCACGCACACGGTACAGCCGTAGAAGTCGTTGTCCAGCACGTCGAAGCCGAGGGAGCCGTCGCAGTCGTTGTCCTCGCCGTCGCAGATCTCGGTCGCGCCGGGCCAGATGGAGGCGTCGTAGTCGTTGCAGTCGCCGTCCGCGCAGGTGCCGTCGCCGTCGTAGTCGCCCCAGAGGTCGTCGCCGATGCACTCGTCGTCCGCGTCGCACACGCCGTCGCCGTCAAAGTCGGGGCAGCCGCCGCAGTCCACGGAGAGCGTGAAGCCGGTGTTCACGCCCGAGTAGCCGTCCACGACCAGGTAGTAGGTCGTGAAGGACGCCAGGTAGACCGTCAGCTCGTCCGAGGACCAGGAGCGGCCGGTGGAGCCCGCCCGGCAGTCGGTGGCGTCGCAGCTGTCCAGGACCAGGATGTCGGCGTCGTTGGTCAGCCCGCTCAGCGCGAAGGTGTGGTCGCCGCTCTCCTGCGTGTTGAAGATGTAGACCACCTCGGAGCCGCTGTAGTCGAAGCTGTTGCAGGAGTAGCCGTCCCAGGCGTCCTGGCTGTCGACGCCCGCGGTGCTGTGGCTGTCCGAGGAGTCGCACTGCACGGTGCGGAGGTCCTCGCAGGCCGGCGGAGGCGGGGTGTCGTCGTCGTCGCCGGGGGTGGAGTCGTCGTCGTCGGCCGCGTCGTCGTCATCCGCCGCGTCGTCGTCGTCCGCCGCGTCGTCGTCGTCGGCCGCGTCGTCGTCGTCCGCGGCGTCGTCGTCGTCGGCGGCGTCGTCGTCGTCATCGACCGCGCTGTCGTCGTCGTCGTCGCTGTTGCTTCCTCCGGCGCTGCGCCGGGACGAGCAGCCAAGGACCGTGACAGCGAGGAGGAGCACGAGGAGCTGCAGCAGGCGCTGCGTGACGATCTGGGCGACAGGCATGGCAAACCTCGATTCACCCCGGAACGGGGCGGCGGGCCTTTCATACCGGGCCGATCCGCGATCGGCCAGTGCAGGTTCGGGCGGGCTACGCCTCGAAGACGCGGTCGGTGATGTCGAGCCCGCGGTCGATGATCTCGAAGCCCTCGAGCAGCTGCTCTTCGGTGATGCAGAGCGGCGGGTTGCACATGAAGCTGCCCCAGCGCACGAAGGTGAAGAGCCCGTTGTCCCAGAAGAAGTTCGACAGCTCCGCCATGGCGGGGTGGCTGCCGTTGTAGGGCACCAGGGGCTCGCCCTTGCTGTTCCTCTGCACGTCCATCATCCCGAAGAGGCCGATGGCCCGGCCGCCCTTGCACGAGGGGTGCTTCGCGGCGAGGCGGTCCATCTCCGAGCGCATGGTGCCCTGGAGGCGGGCGGCGTTCTCGACCAGGCCCTCGTCCAGCAACACGCGGATGTTCGCCAGCGCCGTGGCGAGGCCCAGGCAGTGGCTGTTGTGGGTCAGGCCGCCCCAGAAGACGTTCTCCTGGAAGTGCGCGGCGATCTTGTCGCTGACGCCCATGGCACCGAGCGGGACGTAGGACGAGGTCAGCCCCTTCGCCATGCAGACGATGTCCGGGACGATGTCGCCGTGCTCGAAGGCGAAGAGCTTGCCCGTGCGCCCGAAGCCGCACATCACCTCGTCGCAGACCAGCAGGATCCCATACTTGTCGAGCAGGGCGCGCAGGCCCTTCAGGTAGCCCTCCGGAGGCGGGAGGATGCCGTTGGTGCCGGTCACCGTCTCGATCCACATGGCGGCGATGGACTCGGGGCCCTCGTACTGGATGAGCTCCTCGAGGTAGGTGAGGTTCGCGGCGACGATCTCGGCGTCGGTCTTGCCCCAGGACCAGGTGTAGGGCCAGGGGTCCATCACCTTGATGAAGCCAGGCGCGCCGGGCTCGTTGGCGAGGCGGCGGGGGTCACCGGTCAGCTGCATCGTGGCGTTCGTGGCGCCGTGGAAGCTGCGGTAGCGGCTGAGGATCTTGAAGCGTCCGCTGTACTGACGGACCGCCTTGATGGCGTTCTCGTTGGCCTCTGCGCCGCTCAGGCAGAAGAAGAAGGTGTTGATGTCGCCGGGCACCAGCTCGCTGAGGAGCTTGCCGAGCTCGGCGCGCGGCTTCGTGGCGGTGGCGGGCCAGACGAAGAGCAGCTCATCGATCTGCTTCTTCATGGCCTCCAGCACCTTCGGGTGGCCATGGCCGATGTTCACGGACATCAGCTGGCTGTTCCAGTCGAGGATCCGGCGGCCGTCGGAGGTGTACATGTAGACGCCCTCGGCCCGGTCGATGACCTTCGGGACGACGGCCGAATTCTTGGCCCACGTGTACATCGTGTGCTGCTTGCAGAGGGCGATGGTCTCTTCGGGGGTCATGCGCTGGGTCCTTTCGGTTCTCACGCCAAAGGGGGCAGGGAAGCTCACGCCACGACCGCCACGGGCAACGATTGCCACGGAACACCGCGGACGAAAGCCCGATCATCGAAACAAGCAAAAAAGAACCCGTGGCGCCGGTGGCCTGCGGGGATCGTGGCGTGAGGTCGGAAGCCAGAAAAGGCGGACCGCGCCCCTCCATCAGCCCCGGATCTTCATCCCGACGTAGTAGAGCGTCCCGGAGATCCCGATGCCCACGAACCACGCGTAGGTGTAGAGCGACTGGAAGAACGCCGGCACCGAGTCCACGAAGCCCGCCGCCAGGCAGAAGCCCGGGATGTTCGGCAGCACGCCGACCACGAAGGCGCCGATGGCGATCCAGTTGAAGCCGTTGCTGTACCGGTAGGGCCCGTCCTCGCGGTACAGCCCCTCCAGGTCCAGCTCCGTCTTGCGCACCAGGAAGTAGTCGACGATCAGGATGCCGCCGATGGGCCCCAGCAGCGCCGAGTAGCCGATCAGCCACGTGAAGATGTAGCCGCCCGTCGACTCGATCAGCTTCCACGGCATGATCACGACGCCGAGCCCGGCCGTGATCATCGCGGCCATGCGGAAGTTCACCTTCTGCGGGTTCACGTTGATGAAGACGTTGACCGGGGACACCACGTTCGCCGCGATGTTCGTGCTCAGGGTCGCCACCGCCAGCGCGAACAGCGAGATGATGATGGCGAAGCCGCCGCCCATGCGGCCCAGCAGGACCGTCGGGTCCCAGATGGCCTCCCCGAAGATCGTCACCGTGGCCGAGGTCACCGCCACGCCGATGAAGGCGAAGAGCGTCATCGTCGTCGGCAGCCCGATGGCCTGGCCCAGCACCTGATCCCGCTGGCTCTTCGCGTAGCGCGTGAAGTCGGGGATGTTCAGGGAAAGCGTGGCCCAGAA